>JBAYZM010000108.1:0-8366 GCA_041672515.1 Arcobacteraceae bacterium | reverse complement strand
TTAATAATGCTCAAATTGTTCAACTTCACTCAAAAGCGAAATATAATCAAAAAATAGAGAGTGAAAAAGATGGAATTTATGGTGATGAAAAAACAAACTTTTTAGACAATCAGTTTATGAATTATCCAATAACACTTTTAAGTCATGTGAAGTTTTTTGATATATTAACTGGTATTAGTAAAGATGACAATTATATTTTTCATAGATTGGCAAATTCAATCGTTATCATAGATGAGATTCAAACGTATAGTCCTGATTTTTGGGCAAAAATTGTGCATTTACTTGATGTGTATGCTAAGAATTTCAATATAAAATTTATAGTCATGAGTGCTACTTTACCAAAAATTGGCAAGATTATCGATAGTCAATTTACTTTTTTAGTAAGCAAAGAAAATAAACCTCAATATTTTCAAAATCCAAATTTTGCCAAAAGAGTAGAGATAGACACAAAGGTGATAAGCATAAATAAACCTGAAGAAATTTATCAAAAACTAAAAGATGAGAGTAAAAATTATCAAAATCTTAAAACCAATAAATCAAAAAAAGTAAAGACAATCATAGAGTTTATAACAAAAAAAGGGGCAGATGAGTTTTATAAATTTGCTAAAAAAGAAAATACAATTTTTGATGAAATTTTTATACTAAGTGGTACGATATTAGAACCACGAAGAAAAGAGATAATTGATTTTATAAAAAATGTTCATAATAAAAATATTTTACTTGTGACGACTCAAGTGGTTGAAGCAGGTGTGGATATTGATATGGACATAGGATTTAAAGAAAAATCTCTTCTTGATAGTGATGAACAGTTGGCTGGACGAATAAATCGAAATAGTTCAAAAGAGGGGAACAAACTCTTTTTATTTATTATTGGAAAAGGTAATGATAAATTTGTTTATAGAACGGATAAACGAAAAGGTTTGGATGGAAAGTATCAAGAAGATGGAAATGAACAGAATGTTTTAATTACCAAAGATTTTGATAAATTTTACAATCAGATTCTGGATGTCATTATTGAGAATAACTATAAAACCTATATGGAAAATCTGAATACATACAAAACTCATATTCAAAACTTACGATTTAATGACTCTCATATTAAGCTCATTAATATGCAATCAGTTTCTGTATTTGTACCTATTAACGATGAGGCTATTATAGTATGGAAAGCATATGAAAAGGCTATACAAAATAAAGAGCAAGATTTGATTGATAAAAAAATTGATATTAAAAAGTTGAGTTCTGAAATATCAAAATATACTTTTTCTTTGGCTGATTATCCAAAGAGTGGTATTGAATATTTAGAAACTTATGGCGAAAAAAAATATGGCTATTTATATCTTAAAGAATGGTATTCGGAATGCGATGGTAAAAAGCTATATAGCTACAAAGACGGTTTGGATACAAGTGTCTTAAAAGGTGACTTTGTGTCAATGATAATATAAAGGGACTCCATGGAAAAAATACAACTTTTTGAATCAAAAAAAATACGAAGTCATTGGGATGAAGATAATGAACTTTGGTATTTTAGTGTGATAGATACCATTGAGGTTCTTACACAAAGTGATAGACCTCGGAAATATTGGGGTGACTTAAAAAGTAAGCTGAAAAAAGAAGGAAGTGAACTGTCCGAAAAAATCGGACAGTTGAAAATGAAAGCATCTGATGGGAAGATGAGGCTTACTGATGTGGCTACTACGGAACAACTTTTAAGACTTATTCAATCCATTCCATCTCCTCAAGCTGAACCTTTTAAAATATGGTTAGCAAAAGTAGGATATGAGAGAATCGAATCGATGCAAGACCCTGAAAAGTCCATTGAGCAAGCGATGCAGGATTATTTTCAATTAGGATATTCCCAAAAATGGATTAATCAAAGACTTAAAAGCATCGAAGTGCAAAAAGAGCTAACAGATGAGTGGAAAGCTAGGGGTGTAGAGGAAGGTAGGGAATTTGCTCTTTTGACCGACATTATTTCAAAAGCATGGAGTGAACATACTACACAAGAATATAAAAAACTCAAAAATCTTAAAAAAGAAAATTTGCGAGACAATATGACTAACCTTGAGCTTGTACTTAATATGTTGGCAGAAGCCACGACAGCCGAAATATCTAAAGAAAAAAAGCCAAAAGGACTTGATGAGAGTAAAAAAATTGCAAAGCAAGGTGGTACGATTGCAGGGAATACAAGAAAAGCTATTGAAGTGAAAACAGGAAACTAAATAGTAACAAGCAAAAATGCACAAAATTTATTAGAAGATAAAAAAACATGAACAACATTACAGGCACCCTCATAAACTATTATTTCCACTGTCAAACGCAAATGTGGCTTCATGCTAACCGTATCAATCTTGAAGACAACTCAGAAGATGTACGCATTGGAAAAGTATTGCATGAAATCAATGAAGAGAAAAACAAACACGCTGAAATCAGTATTGACAATGTCAAAATAGATAAAATCACACGAGATTATTTGGTGGAGGTCAAAAAATCGGACAGCGACCCAGAAGCGGTGAAATGGCAGGTTTTACTTTATTTGTACAAACTCAAAAATAAAGGTGTGGAGAAAAAAGGGAAGATTGAATACATTGAAAAAAGAGGCGATAAAAAAGTAGAGTTTATTGAACTAACTCCAAGCAATGAAAAAGAGCTTTTGGAAGTTTTAAACCGTATTGAGAATCTAATCAATCAAGAGATTCCACCAGCTCCAAAGTTTGAAAATAAGTGCAAAAAATGTGCTTATTTTGAGTATTGTTTTATCTAAAAAGTATAGAGGTAAAGATGGCAAAAAATCACACACGATATATCTTTAGCATGGGCGAACTCAAACGCAAAGATAATTCTATAGCATTTCGTAATGAAAAGGGCAATTTTTATATCCCTATTCAAGATACCAGAGAGTTGTATTGTATGAATGAAGTGAGTTTCAATACTAAGTTTTTGGATTTTATAAGCAAAGCTGGGATTACGCTTCATTTGTTTAATTATCATGGTAATTACAGTGGTACTTTTTATCCCAAAGAGCAACTTATAAGTGGGGATTTGAGTGTCAAACAAGCGGTTTGTTATCTTGAAAATCGGCTCAATATTGCAAAAGCAATCGTGCAATCAATTGCTGAAAATATCCATGAAACACTGTATCACTACTATAGACATGACAAAAAAGAGTTGAAACCCACCCTTGATTGGCTCAAAAGTGAACCTAAAAAGTTTTTGGAAAAAGATATTACCATCGAGCAGATTATGTTTATTGAGGGGCAAATTTGGAGCAGGTTTTATGGTAGTTTTGAGCACTTTTTGCCTGAAGATTTTTTGATGAACAAACGAGTGAAACGCCCACCCGATAACCCTATGAATGCGTTAGTGAGTTTTGGAAATACTTTACTTTATACCAAAACAATCAGTGCGATTTATACCACTCATCTCAATCAAGCCATCAGCTTTTTGCACTCTCCACGAGAGGGTAGATTTAGCCTTTGTTTGGATATTAGTGAGGCTTTTAAGCCTATAATTGTATTTAAGACTATCTTTGATTTGGTGGGAAGAAAAAAACTGCAAGTGGAGAAGCATTTTGATAAGAATTTGAATTATGCACTGCTTAATGAAGAGGGCAAAAAAATATTTATAGATGCCTTTGAAACAAGAATCAATGAAACTTTTATGCACGCAAAACTCAAACGAAAAACCACCTACAAACACTGTTTGAAACTTGAGGGTTATAAACTTATCAAATATATTGTGGAAAAAAAGGAGTTTGTACCTTTTAAATTGAAGGATAAAATGTGAGTAAAGATACCTTTAACTATAACTACGCTTTTTTATTTTATGACATTGCCGATGAGTTTAGTGAAGTTGGTAAATACCGTGTTGCAAAGGTGTTTAAAATTTGCAAAAAATATCTTAAGCATCATCAAAAATCAATTTTCAGAGGAAGCATCACCCCTGCAAATCAAATAAAACTAGAAAGGGAACTCAAAAAAGTGATCGATAAAAATCTTGATTTTATCTCCATCGTCAAAGTTCCCAATGCCAAAAGTTTCAATGAAACCATCCTCGGAACCAATCAAAAAGAGGAAGAGTCTATTTTTATCTGATTTTTCCAACCGATTTTATAGAAATCTTAGCTTACACATACTAAAATATGGCACTTTATAAGTTATTTAACAACTAATTGTTAAAATTCTTAAAATGATTGGAAAAATCGCGTTGAAGTCCTATTTTTAGGTAAATTAGTATTTCAGAAGCTCGATTTTTTCTTATTGAACCTATCACATATAATGTATTGAAACAAACTATTGGAAGTTATAGCAAACAGAGATTTTTTGAACCTATCACATATAATGTATTGAAACAAATAACCAGTTGCAATCATAAACTTATTTTCAATTTTGAACCTATCACATATAATGTATTGAAACCTTGTTTTACCTATTACTATTTGATGTTTATTTACTTTGAACCTATCACATATAATGTATTGAAACGATGCAAGTGTAAAACAATTGATATGATTACACAATTGAACCTATCACATATAATGTATTGAAACTTTGATAGGGGATGTTCTCCTTTTGAACTGCTGATTGAACCTATCACATATAATGTATTGAAACAGTGTACCTACTTTTTAGAAGTGTTAAAATAAGGCTTGAACCTATCACATATAATGTATTGAAACGACACAAGTTCAAGCTGAAACAGAAGCACAATTTTTGAACCTATCACATATAATGTATTGAAACTACAGCTATCAGATAGCTTTTCGTACATTTCCATAATTGAACCTATCACATATAATGTATTGAAACTAGAGCATTTAAAGAAAACAGATATTGAAAACCCTTGAACCTATCACATATAATGTATTGAAACAGAAAACAACCAACTTTTCAAACCCGTGAACCAATATTGAACCTATCACATATAATGTATTGAAACAGTTGATGCAATTATTAATACAATAAAAGAGGAACTTTTGAACCTATCACATATAATGTATTGAAACCGTACAGCAACACAGCTATGAAGTTGTGGGAAACTTGAACCTATCACATATAATGTATTGAAACTTGTTACTATCTCTTTTAAAAGCTCTCATTTTATTCCTTGAACCTATCACATATAATGTATTGAAACGCATAACGCAAGTCAGCACCACGCAAATTAGCATCTTGAACCTATCACATATAATGTATTGAAACTAGATGGTAAAGCATAAGCTGTTATTGCACCCGCTTGAACCTATCACATATAATGTATTGAAACTTCGTTGGTGTTTGAATAATTCCTAAATTGTTTTTATTGAACCTATCACATATAATGTATTGAAACAGAGTAAAAACAGCATTAAACGCAAGTGGTGAAGTTGAACCTATCACATATAATGTATTGAAACTTATAATCTGCTCCATTCATTTTTAATTTGATTAAATTGAACCTATCACATATAATGTATTGAAACTATATAGATATTTCGCAACATAGAAGATTGTTGTTTGAACCTATCACATATAATGTATTGAAACATGGGTAGAATGATTATAGTATTAGACAACCCTCCATTGAACCTATCACATATAATGTATTGAAACGAAAATGAAAAGATTTTACAGAGAAAGTTTTTAAAATTGAACCTATCACATATAATGTATTGAAACGGTGAAGGTGACAAGGGTGGTTATAAAGAAGATGCTTGAACCTATCACATATAATGTATTGAAACTACTATATATCCTTGCTTTAATTTTTTTAAGATTTTGAACCTATCACATATAATGTATTGAAACTCAAGCGGGAGACTAGACAATGTATGGAGAGAGTTCTTGAACCTATCACATATAATGTATTGAAACAGAGTTTGGTTTGATGATGAAAGATGCAAACAAGGCTTGAACCTATCACATATAATGTATTGAAACGAAACTATATAAGTATCAATCAAATATTGACTTCTTTTGAACCTATCACATATAATGTATTGAAACAGCAGTTATAGGAATGAGCGTAAACCTTGAAAAGATTTGAACCTATCACATATAATGTATTGAAACGGTTGTCCTAGTGTGATACTACCTAGTTTCTTTTTTTGAACCTATCACATATAATGTATTGAAACGAAAAACATTGCCAATATTGAAAAGGCATTACGAATTTTGAACCTATCACATATAATGTATTGAAACCCAATATATTTAGGTACATCTTCAAACTTAATATATTGAACCTATCACATATAATGTATTGAAACAGTCCGAACTTAACCGTTTAGACTTGATTGAAATTTTGAACCTATCACATATAATGTATTGAAACGGGAAAGCATTGCTATCTGCTACTACGTTAGACTTAGTTGAACCTATCACATATAATGTATTGAAACGGTCAAGGTATTCAAAAGGTAAGAGAGAATATCGTTTGAACCTATCACATATAATGTATTGAAACAACCTTTATGCGTGGGATTAAAGATACAATGGACGCTTGAACCTATCACATATAATGTATTGAAACGCACATTACAACAAGAAGATGTAAGACGAGCAGAATTTGAACCTATCACATATAATGTATTGAAACATCTAAAACAAACGAACAAATGATCGCACAAGCAAATTGAACCTATCACATATAATGTATTGAAACTTATTAATACGTGCCACTACAGGAATTGCTGATATTGAACCTATCACATATAATGTATTGAAACTATACTGGTGGCGAAGAGTTTGTAAAACAAGAAGTTTGAACCTATCACATATAATGTATTGAAACTCGTAATTTTTTTGTAATTCGATTAATGAATTTAATTTGAACCTATCACATATAATGTATTGAAACTCTGATTTCAATACTGTGCAAGCATTAGTAAGGGGGTTGAACCTATCACATATAATGTATTGAAACATATTTTTGATATTGAAGATTATCCTGATTATGATTGAACCTATCACATATAATGTATTGAAACAGCAGAAACAGAAGCACAATTTGCAACTGCAACAGTTGAACCTATCACATATAATGTATTGAAACACGGAACTACACTTACTTTATTATTCTGTCTGTCAATTGAACCTATCACATATAATGTATTGAAACCAACTCCTATTATTTGTTATATGCAATATTACACGTATTGAACCTATCACATATAATGTATTGAAACCAAATGGAATGCCGGGCAATAGCGTTGCAAGTGCTGGTTGAACCTATCACATATAATGTATTGAAACTCAACAAGTTATTTTGTAACGGCTTGTTTGGTTACCTTGAACCTATCACATATAATGTATTGAAACAAGAAAAAAAGGATTAAAAATGGGAATTTTGTCAAGTTGAACCTATCACATATAATGTATTGAAACCAGAGATTGACAGAAACACATCAAGTGACAGAATTTGAACCTATCACATATAATGTATTGAAACTTTGCTAAGTCAATTAAACCAAAAGCACTCCAAAAATTGAACCTATCACATATAATGTATTGAAACTGGTTTATACATTACCTGGAGCTTTTAGAAGAAAATTTGAACCTATCACATATAATGTATTGAAACTTTGATAAATCATCAACAAAACTTTTAATACCTCTGTTGAACCTATCACATATAATGTATTGAAACTTTAAAAGAATAACTGTATCGTCCATGTATCTAAATTGAACCTATCACATATAATGTATTGAAACTCTGTTATATTTTTATCTATGAATTGAAATAAAGATTTTGAACCTATCACATATAATGTATTGAAACATTACTTCGCCATGTTCATTTTGGGTGGTAACATTTGTTGAACCTATCACATATAATGTATTGAAACCCGAAAATATAGAACATGAACTTGCCCAAAAAATGTTTGAACCTATCACATATAATGTATTGAAACATAATTGCCAATTGGGTTAGTTCAAGTTCTTTTTGATTGAACCTATCACATATAATGTATTGAAACACTTTTTGCACTATCTCTTTTGATTGCTTAACTTCATTGAACCTATCACATATAATGTATTGAAACTGATATACGTGATTTTACAGGTATTAAAAATAGATTTTGAACCTATCACATATAATGTATTGAAACGATGATAGAACATTGGGAGTGTTCAAGATTCTGTGTCAGCATCTAGTAATTCCTAAAATTCTATCATAAATTCAATGTTTTATCTAGTCTTCCCTCAAAGTATATTGAGAGTTGAGAAATTGTTAAACTCCAATTTCTAACTGGCATTGTCCACTTTTTTGAAGCATTTTGGATTCCCATAAACAGTAGTTTTAGCAAGCTATTATCATTTGGGGGAGTGTTCAAGATTCTGTGTCAGCATCTAGTAATTCCTAAAATTCTATCATAAATTCAATGT
>JBAYZM010000107.1:0-8375 GCA_041672515.1 Arcobacteraceae bacterium | reverse complement strand
CTAACGTATTATCCCCATGAGGACCACTTACGGTGCTTTCTACTTGTCCAATGGTGGGATTCATTAAAATAAGCAACGCAATGGGAGCAATAATAACAGCACCCAAACACACCTTGACCCATGTGGGGGTTTTGGCATATTGTTTGATAAACACATACAATGCCATGGCGTAAAAAATACCCGCCAAGGCTAAAATGAAATTAAGTTCATACGGAAAATCATAAAAAGCCAATCCTCTTGTGTTGCCAAAAAGAAGGGAACTTATCATAAAAACTAAAAAGATATACCAAAAAAGTGTGTAGAGTTTTAAGTAATGCAACCCTTGTAAAGAGCACCCTACTTCTTTGGAAATCAGTAAAAAAGGCAAATACGATAGCATCAAAGGAACAAAACCATACAGCATCAAACTAATATGCAATGATCGCATATTTGAAGGCAATAAGGTGATGGAATCCAAAGAATATCCTAAGAGATTAATGGAATAAATCAGTCCAAAAAACAGACCCAATGCAAAAAAGAGCAACGATATTTTAAAGTGGGTGTTAATAAAAGAAGAAAATATGTTAGAGTTTTCCATCGTGTACCTCGATAATTCTATGAGCTTGTAAAGCCAAACTTTTATCGTGTGTTGCCACAATAACCGTTGTGCCATTTTGACTTAAGTGTTTAAACAAATCAAACACCTTTTGGGAGTTTTTTGAATCCAAATTTCCTGTGGGTTCATCGGCAAAAATAACTTTAGGATGGTTTACCAAGGCTCGGGCAATGGCTACACGTTGTTTTTGTCCTCCTGAAATTTGATTGGCAAATCGGTGCGCTAACTCTTTGATGCCTAAACTTTCAAGCAGTGCCAAGATCTCTTTTTCAGTGGCTTTTTCATTGGCAATTTGAATGTTCTCTTGAACATTTAAATAGTTAATTAAGTAGTGAAACTGAAAAATAAAACCAATGTTGTGTTGTCTGAACGTATCAATATTTTTAATCTCATTGTAGTTTTGATTGTCAAAAAAGAGCTCACCCGAAGTTGGTTTGAGTAACGTTGATACGATACTAAGTAGTGTTGATTTCCCACTGCCACTCTCTCCCGTTATGGCGATAAACTCCCCTTTTTGAATCGTTAAATTAATATTTTCTAACGCCATATCGGTATGGTAAGAGTGGTTTACATTACTGATTTTAATCATATTTTATTGCCTTGAATTAAAATAATAGGATCCGTTTTAGAGGCATTGAGTGCAGGGATGATTGAACCAATCAGTGCCATACTCATGGAAGTTAAAAAGATATAAAAAGCCAAAGACGAGGAAATCTCCCCATTGACATAGCCTTGTAAAGAAGTACTGTTTTTAATACAAAAAAGCACGATATGGGCAATAAAAAAAGCACTGATAAAACTAAAGAATCCCAAGATAAAACTCTCAACCATGATTTGACCCACAATTTTTCGCATGGGGATTCCCAACGCTCTTTTAATCCCAAATTCACTTTTTCTTTGATTGACAGTGATGCTCATAATAGAAACAATGCCCAATAATCCCATGGAAAAAGCAATAAATGAAACCGCATGAGAAGAGGTTTTAATGATTTTAAATTGGTTGTAATTATCGACAAAATTTTGGGTAGATTTCACCTCAATGTTGCTGCTTAACGCTTTGATTTGAGCAACAGTGCTGTCCATATTGGAATCTAATGACGTAGTAATTAATAACATCGAAGCACTTTTATTAAAAATAAAACTGGCATCTTCAATGGTTAATACCACACCGCCATTTTCAAATCCAATTTTACTTTCAAATACCCCGGAAACTTTAAACGTGGCATTGGCAATATCAATTGTATTTTTATTTTGAAGAAGCGCATAAATCGATTTTCCCACCAACACCTCTTTGGCGTTTGGGTAGCTTCCTTGAGTAAGGGTATAGTTTGAAAAACGATTTGAACTCACACCATACACAGCAACGATAGGCAAGTTTTCAACGGGCGTTGCTCCCACAATAATAGCGGAGCTTTTGGTCACATCGGGTAAGGTGTTGATGTGTTGGAGTAAATCTCGATTGACATTGGAAAAAAAAGTATCAGAGATTTTGGCTTGTGTAACGATAATATCGCCATCACTTTTTAAAATGGTGGAGTACATCGCAATAACACCGTTTGAAATAGCCGTAATTAAAAAAATGGCACTGATCGAAAAAACAAGACTAAAGTATATTAAAGAGGTTTTAAGTCGATTGGCATTGAGTGCTTTTAAAGCATGTCGCATACGCTTCCTTTTTTATTTTAGGAAGTGTATGATGTGAGAATGAAACCTTTATGAATGGTGTATGAATTTTTGTTCATATTGTAACCAAAGAAAAGAGATATAATAATTTGTGACTTAATTTAAGCTAAATTTTAGTATAATCCGCGAAAAATTTATACTTTAAAGAGAACCAATGAGAGACATTAGAAATATTGCCGTTATCGCGCACGTTGACCACGGTAAAACAACACTAGTAGATGAACTACTAAAACAATCAGGGACATTTTCTTCTCACCAAAATGTAGAAGAGAGAGTTATGGACAGTAATGCCATTGAAAAAGAAAGAGGGATTACAATCCTTGCTAAAAATACAGCAATCGATTATGAAGGTGTGAGAATTAACATTATCGACACTCCAGGACACGCCGACTTTGGTGGAGAAGTTGAACGAGTTTTAAAAATGGTTGACTCTGTTTTATTGCTTGTTGATGCACAAGAAGGGGTTATGCCACAAACAAAATTCGTGGTTAAAAAAGCGCTTTCACTGGGTCACCGACCTATTGTAGTTATCAATAAAATTGATAAACCAGGTGGAGATCCAGACCGAGTAGTCGATGAAGTATTTGACCTTTTTGCTCAAATGGATGCGACTGAAGAGCAATTGGACTTCCCTGTTGTTTATGCAGCGGCACGTGATGGATATGCAAAACTTGCTTTAAGCGATGAAAACAAAGATTTAACACCTTTATTTCAAACCATTTTAAATGAAGTTCCAAAACCAGAAGGTAACGATGAAAATGGTTTACAACTTCAAGTATTTACACTCGATTACGATAACTTCATTGGAAAAATCGGAATCGCTCGAATCTTCAACGGTACGATTTCAATGGGTGAAACGGTAGTATTGGTAAAAGCCGATGGTGAAAAAATCAAAGGTCGAGTTTCTAAACTGATTGGATTTAAAGGAATGGAACGATTCGATATTAAACAAGCAGGTACCGGTGATATTGTTGCCGTTGCTGGTTTTGAAACCATTGATGTTGGAGACTCTTTATGTGATCCAAATAACCCAATGCCACTTGACCCTATGCACATTGAAGAGCCAACATTAAGCGTTACGTTTGCTGTAAATGACTCACCATTAGCAGGAACGGAAGGTAAATTTGTTACTTCAAATAAAATCAACGAAAGACTTGCTGCTGAAATGAACACCAATATTGCGATGAATTATGAGCAATACGGTGAAGGTAAATTTAAAGTTAACGGAAGAGGGGAACTTCAAATTTGTATCTTGGCTGAAAATATGCGAAGAGAAGGTTTTGAGTTTTGTATTGGACGACCAGAAGTTATTACAAAAGTTGAAGACGGTGTTAAAATGGAGCCATTTGAGCATTTAGTTATTGACTTACCCGATGAGCATTCAGGGGCTATTATTGAGAAATTGGGAAAAAGAAAAGCCAATATGACCAATATGGTACCAATGGGTGAGGGATATACTCGATTAGAGTTTGAAATTCCTGCACGAGGATTAATCGGTATTAGAACTGAGTTTTTAACTGAAACAAAAGGTGAAGGGGTTATGAACCACTCATTTTTAGAATTCAGACCTTATTCAGGTGTAGTTGAATCAAGAAAATACGGAGCGCTTGTTTCTATGGAAAATGGAGAAGCCGTTGGGTACTCAATTTTCAACCTACAAGACAGAGGGATTATGTTTGTTAAACCTCAAGATAAAGTTTACGTAGGAATGGTTATTGGACAACACGCTAAAGATAATGACTTAGACGTGAATCCAATCAAAGGGAAACAACAATCAAACGTACGATCTAGCGGTGCGGATGAAGCCATTAAATTAGTACCACCAAGAAGTATGTCGTTAGAAAATGCTTTAGAATGGATTGAAGACGATGAGTTAGTAGAAGTTACACCAAAAAGTGTGCGAGTACGAAAAAGAGAACTTGACCCAACTGTACGAAAAAGAACGGCTAAAAAAGAGAAATTCTCTTAATATTTTTTTGATACACAAGGAAATTTTAAAAGAGAGGCAAAACTTGCCTCTCTTTTTTTATGCCATAAAATCCTTACTTTAGGCAAATTTTAGAACAAATCATACACTACTCTTGACAAATAAAAAAAAGTTTATTATAATTTCACCAATTTAGTAGGTGATAATTATGAAAGTATCTAAAAAAACAGATTATGCATTAAGAGCTTTGTTTGCCATAGCAGAAAATAATGGTTCTATTTCTATTCGAGAACTCTCAGAAAATGTGGATGTGCCTCGAAGATTTTTGGAAAATATTATGCTTGAAATGAATAAAGCAGGATGGGTTAAAAGTACTCCGGGTCGTTATGGCGGATATACCTTAGCTAAAAATGCCAATGAGATTACCTTGGGTGAAGTCATTCGATATTTTGAAGGAATGATTGCCATGATTTCATGCGTGAGTGTCTCAAACTATGAATCTTGTTCTCAAGAGAGCAAGTGCTATTTCAGACGGGTTTTTCTTAATATTAGAAATCTGACAGCGCAAATTTTAGATAAGACAACGATTGCTTCTTGTTTAATGCAAGTGCCAATCACCAAAGAAGATATTTACAAAGAAGAATTTATAGGCGGTTTGGGTATTTAGGTATCCAAAGTCTACAATTTTTTTTAATTCTTAATATTCACCAAGTTAGTGTATATTATATAAAAAGGGGATAAAATGATGTGCGATATGTGTAGCGTATAACAATAAAGAGTTAAAAATAGGTGAGATGTTACAATCTTTAATTATCACACATCTAGTGTGTATTATATTTTAAAAGAGAGAAAATGAAAGAGTTAGTTAAAAATTTAAGAATAGTGGTTGCTACAGCGTTATTGATTCCTGCTTTAAGCCATGCACAAAACGGTTACTCAAAAGAAAATGAGTTAAAAAATAAAAAAGTTGAAATACTCAATGTTTCATACGATCCAACCAGAGAGTTGTATGCAGAGTATAACAAGCTGTTTTCCAGCTATTGGAAAGAACAAACAGGACAAGAAGTTACGGTTAAACAATCACACGGAGGGGCAGGGAAACAAGCACGAGCTGTAATTGATGGTTTAAAAGCCGATGTCATTACACTCGCACTTGCCTATGATATAGATGAAATAGGACAAAGAACAGGACAATTTCCTGCAAATTGGCAAAGTAAATTGGAAAATAATTCCTCTCCATATACCTCAACAATTGTATTTTTGGTACGAAAAGGAAATCCAAAAGCAATAAAAGATTGGGATGATTTGGTTAAAAGTGGTGTTGAAGTTATCACACCAAACCCAAAAACATCGGGAGGGGCACGATGGAACTATTTAGCTGCGTATGCGTATGCTTTAAAAAAAGAGTTAGGCAGTTTGGATAACATTGATAAAACATCGGGGAAATATAAACGAGCCGATGTTCAAGCCAAAGCTTTTGTAAGCAAGTTGTACAAAAATGTTCCTGTGCTTGATTCGGGTGCACGAGGATCCACGAATACATTTGTACAAAGACAAATTGGGGATGTTTTATTGGCGTGGGAAAATGAAGCCTTTTTAGCACTGAATGAATTGGGTAAAAACGATTTAGAAATTGTGGTTCCCTCTTTGAGTATTAAAGCTGAACCACCCGTTACGGTGGCAGATGAACAAGCTAAAAAGCGGGGAGTTTATGAAGTTTCAAAAGCCTATTTAGAGTATTTGTATTCACCTGCCGGGCAAAATCTTGTTGCCAAACATTATTATCGACCGTATAAACCTGAGTTTGCTGATAAAAAAGATTTAGAACGATTTCCCCATTTAGAGTTAGTAACGATTCATCAAGTTTTTGAGAGTTGGAAGACGGTTCAAGAAACCCATTTTAATGATGGTGGAGTTTTTGACTCCATTTATAAACCCTAAATCTGAAGAATTTGCTTACGGTATTTAACCTATCGTAAGCAATGAAAGTAATATCATGAGAATACCTACAACGACAATAAAACTGCCTACAAGAAAAGAGTTTTTACATGACAGCTCTAATAAAGAGTTTAATAAATTAGCTATTTTTGATATCAGTGGTTTTGGAAATATTAATCACTACTATGGATATGCCTTTGGTGAAAAGCTTTTAAAAGTGATTTCAACACGATTCCAAAAAAGATTTCAAGGTTATAACCTTTACTATTTTGGAGCAGATATTTTTGCAGTTACTTCTAATCAAGAGGTTTCTGCTGAGTTGTTTATCCAAACGATTAAATCAGCCATTTGGTATTTTGGGTATTCACCCATTGAATTAGATGGCAATAAAGTTTATATTCCTTTGCGTGTGGGTGTGGCGATTAACTATCCAGAACTTCTTTTTAGTGCAGAGTTTGCCTTATCTCAAACCAAAGTATTGAAGCATAATTTAGTGGTTTATGACAGTTCCCATCATCATATTTGTCATCCAAACTCTGAATCCATACAGCAAGATTTATATTGGGAAAGTGAAGTTATAAAAGCCATAAAAAAAGACCGATTTGAAGTTTTTGTCCAATCCATCAATGGTAAGAATGATAAAAAATATGAAGTGCTTGTGCGTATGAGAAACTCAAAAGGGGAAACAGTAACGCCCTACTTTTTTATAAACAGAGCTAAAGAACTCAATTTATATTCTCAAATTACCAAAAAAGTGATTGAAAAATCGTTTGAGTATTTTGAAAATAAGAAAATTGAGTTTAGTATTAATTTAAGTATAACCGATATTTTAGATAAAGAGGTGGTGGATTTTTTAATTCAAAAAATCTCTAAGTACCATTTGGGAGATTATTTAACTCTAGAAATCACCGAAAGTGAAGGCATTGATAATCTTCGTGATGTGATTTCATTTATTAAAACCATAAAAAGTTTTGGGGTAAAAATTGCCATCGATGATTTTGGCACGGGGTATTCCAATTTCAGTTATTTGGTGCAATTGCAAGCCGATTTTATCAAAATTGATGGCTCGATTATCCAAGAGATTAATAAAAGTAAAAGTGCCAAAGCGGTCATTGAAGCCATTGTTTTTTTTGCTTCTAAAGTGGGCATGAAAACCGTTGCTGAGTTTGTCTCGACAAAAGAGATTTACCAAAGTGTTCAAGAAGTAGGCATTGACTATTTTCAAGGCTTTTTATTTGATGAGCCCAAAAGTGTTCACTTTATCAAAAATAACTAATACAAAGAGGTCTGTATGCGATTAAATTTTGGAATGATAAAACGACCCAAATCCCCCATACCAGGGTTTGGTTTAACCATGGGATTTACGGTATTTTATTTAAGTCTTATTGTTTTAATACCCATTGTGGCACTTTTTAGTGAAGCATTTAGTATGGGCTTTGATGCATTTATTGATGCAACAACCAGTGATCGAGTCATTGCCAGTTACAAATTGACTTTTTTAACGTCACTCATTGCCGCATTGGTGAATACTTTTTTTGGGCTTATAGTTGCTTGGTGTTTGGTGCGATATACGTTTTGGGGTAAAAGAGTGTTTGATGCCATTGTGGATTTGCCGTTTGCTTTGCCTACGGCTGTTTCAGGGATAGCGCTTACGACACTTTATTCCCATCAAGGGTGGTTTGGACAAATCTTACAGCCTTTGGGTTTTAAAGTGGTGTTTACTCCAACGGGAATAACCATTGCTCTGATTTTTATTGGATTGCCTTTTGTGGTACGGACGCTTCAACCGGCTTTTGAAGAGTTGGAAGTGGAACAAGAAGAAGCGAGTGCTGCATTGGGAGCTACACGATGGCAAACTTTTTATAAAGTTATTTTACCCACCGTTTTTCCCGCACTGTTAACAGGATTTGCTTTATCGTTTGCAAGGGCTTTAGGCGAATACGGGTCGGTTGTTTTTATTGCTGGAAATATGCCATTTAAAACAGAAATCAGTACCTTACTTATTATTACTAAACTTGAACAATATGATATGGCAGGAGCAACAGCGATTGCGGTGGTCATGCTTTTAATCTCGTTTGTTATGTTACTGTTGATTAATATCTTGCAACGATGGAGTGCAAAACGAAAAGGAATGGAAGCCCTATGAAAACATTTAATGATGCTAAAAGTACTCAAAATGAACCAAAATGGGTTCAGTTTATTTTAATTGGAACGGCGGTTTTGTTTTTATTG
>JBAYZM010000106.1:0-8388 GCA_041672515.1 Arcobacteraceae bacterium | reverse complement strand
ATCCCCGCTAAAAAATAATGTTTTTTATCTTTAATAAAAACAATCCCAAAGAGTTGATTTACTACATTATCATTATTATTCTTGCGGTTCTTTTTGAATATTTAGAACTCGCAAGTGCCGAAAAAACTATAGGTATTGGTATTTTAGCCATTATTGTAGTGTATGTTGTTAAGACTTTATTTGGTTGTAATTGCAGTAAAAAAGAGTAAATCTCTTTTTTACTTCTCTTGTTTTAAAAACTTTCCCAAGCTTCCTCATTTTTTAAAGCAGGTGTCTCTTTTTTTATGGCATGTTTTGCTATTTTTGATATGACTTTTTCTGGAATAGAAGGGGTTGGACTCTTGGCTAATTTAATCTCATTTTTACCCAAAAACTCTTTTGCATTAGCCTCTTTCACAATCTCTTTAGCGATAATATCTGTTTGAACCGCAATATCATGTGTTTGACTCGCTACAGAAGCATTTTGTTGCGTTTGTTGGTCAAGTTGTGCAACCGCATCATTAATTTGTGTAATACCTGCTTCTTGTTCTTTACTCGCATTGGCTATTTCTGAAATCATAAGCGTTGATTTGGAAATATTTTCCAATAATCCGTCATAACCTTTTATCATATCTCCACTAATGGCTTTTCCCTGAGCTGCCTTAGTAGTAGCATTTTGAACAATGTCTTTGATTTCTCTTGCCGCTTCTGCACTGCGTGAAGCTAAATTACGTACTTCTGCTGCAACGACTGCAAATCCTTTTCCTGCTTCTCCTGCTGTTGCAGCCTCAACTGCTGCATTTAAACTTAAAATATTGGTTTGAAACGCAATTTGGTCAATAACCGAAATGGCTTCGTTAATCAAGGCTACTTGTTCTGTAATTTCATCCATTGATTTTGTGGTACTTTGCGCCAAATCTTGCCCTTTTTTTGCAGAATGGGTTAATTCTTTGGCATAGCCATTCATTTTTGCTACATTTTCAGAATTATTTACAATGGTACTTGTAATTTCTTCAAGTGCTGCGGCTGTCTCTTCTAAAGAAGCTGCCGCTTCATTGGAGGATTTATTTAAAATATCCACATTTTGAATAAGAATATTGGAAGCTTCATCCAGTGTAATACCCACAGTTAAAGATTGTTTTAATAAATCTGAGATTTCTTTGGTTAAAAAGTTGACATTATTAATCAACTCCAACATATCTGCTTCCAAATTTTTGGGATCTACTGTGTTAACAAATTTATAATTACTGAACTCTTTTAACACCAAAGATATAGAATCTACATTAATTTTAATTCCCCCAATCATTGCATTTAATGCTTTACTTAACTCTTGCAATTGGGGATTGTTTGCCTCTTGCATTAATTTTACATTTAAATGCCCTGAAATAACCTTTTCAACAACATTTAAAGCTTCATTAACGGCTTGAGTATCTTTTTGCAATCCTATTTGAATTTTTTCGATATTTTCGTTGACAATTTTAGCCATTATGCCAAATTCATCGTCTGAATCGATGTGAATTAGACTCGCTTTTTCTTCTTCTTTGTTGATATATCTGAAAAAAGACAACAATCCTTCTTGGAATTTTGACAAACTCTTTACAATGATATTGGAAAAAAGGACAGAAAAAACAATAAAAATTATCGTTGCAATAACCGCAATAAGTAAAAGTGTTTTATTTAAGTTTTCACTTGCTTCACTTTTTAACACTGTTGCGTTATCATTTATTTTCAACAACTTTTCTTCTAAAACTGTACCTGTTTTTACCATGTTGGCAATAATTGATAAGACCTCTTTGGATTCATCTTTCATTCCCAAATTAAACTCATCAACTCTTTTGGATGCAAAATTATCAAAATATTTGACATAGCTTGCAATTAGAGTAAGAATCTCATCGCTTAATTGCACATTATCTTCAGAGTCTAATTCTTGTTTGAGCGTTAGAACTTTATTTTCAAGAACTTTAAAATTTTCTCTCACTTTTAAGGCATTATTTTCATTGGGAGCTCTTAAAAACTGATAGACTGAAATTCTTCCTTTTAAGACATCTTCAATAAAAACATGGGTTTGAATAGAAACATCAATCCGATTTTTTACTATTGCATTAAAATGCAAAAATACAAAACTTGCAATGATTACAATTATTATAAATAACAATGGCAATAACATCAATTTGGTACGTGTTTTAAAACTGTTTAACATATGTTTTCCTTTTACCTTAAATATTGAAGCTTAATGACATAACCGTGTCTAAAATAAGAAATGCTATTCTATTGCTATTTTACTTAATATTAAGAATTGATTAAAAATAAATTTTAATTGCAACTAAGTTGCAGCTAAGTATTTTTATTTTATTATGTTTTCAAGAAGTCTAATTGATATTAGTTTTCAAAATAAGCTGATTTTAAATTAATATTAATTATCATTTCATATAAATTTTTATTAAGGAAGAAAATGAGAAAAATAAGTTTAATTACAAGCGCAGTATTGTTAAGCAGCACTGTTGCAATGGCAGATTCAAATAGTATCAAAGAGGCATTTGCCAATGGTAAAACAAGTGGTGATGTAACCGTATATGGGGAATCAATTGATAATAAAAATGCAAAAGATACAGGATTGGTTTCAGGTTCAATTGGATTAAACTATGAAACAGATACATTCAAAGGATTTAGTGCTTCATTGGGATTTAGAGCAAACCATGAGTTTCAAGAAGTTGTAGATACATCTGATGTTGACCCAGCTAACCATTATACATACGATAATACTTTTGCAAATAGTGCTATTATGAATGTAGCAGCAATTAAATACGCAACCGATGCTTATTTTATTTCAGTGGGACGACAAGAGATTGATTTAGAGTGGTTGGGTGATTTTAATGAAGCTGTAGTTGCAGGAATTACAGCAGTGCCAAATACTACAATTGTATTGGGATATACTGATAGAAAAGCAGAAATCGGATTTGATGTAGTAGAAGATTTCCATGAAGTATCAAAAAAAGGTGCTTATGTTGTTGATGTAAAAAATACAAGCGTTGAAAACTTAGAATTAAACCCATACTTTTATTCTGCACCAGATGAAGCAGATTTTTATGGTTTAAAAGTATCGTACGATACAGATATGTTTGGAGCAACTGCTCATTACGCAACAACCAATCAAGATTCAACTTCAGTTGTAACTGTTGAAGATGGAGATATTGCTCATGTAGAAGGACGATTGAATGTTGCAGGAATTGCATTCGCAGCAGGATATATTAAAACTGATACCAATGGAACAGGAAGTTTGACTGCTTATGGAGATAATATCAGTCCTTTTGAAGATGGGAATAATACCTATGGTTCAGATGCAAAAACATATTATGGATCAGTTGGATATGAGATTATTGGTATAGAATTAGCAGCATTATATGGACAAACCAAATATGATGATGGTGGAACACAAGAGAAAGAGAATGAATTAAATCTTTCAGTAGGATATAGCTTTACAGAAGAGTTAAGTGCAGCACTTATGTATGTAGATTATAATGATAAAAGTGCAGCAGATGAAGATTATGACAAAGTATTGGCTAACGTAACGTACTCGTTTTAATAAAAGTAAGTAGTGAGAAGTAAGAAGTGAAAAGTGGATTCCTCTTACTACTCACCACTCATCATTTTTTATCTTTCACAAATTGTGGCAAATTGGCAATAACTGCACAAAACTTTATCTTCACACTTTTCAAAATTAACCGTTGTGGTTTTTAGTTCTCTTAATTTTTCTTGCAAAAGTACAATCTTTTCATCCAATACATTTTCTTCAAGTAAGAGGGCATTGTTTAAATCATAATAGTAAGGTTTAATTGCATAGTGATTTAACCCATGTTTTTGTCGATACTCTTGCATAGCTAAATAATAAAATTCCAGCTGGAAATCGGTTGTTTTTTCATAGGTTTTGAGTGTATCAATATTTAAAGAACGGCTTGTTTTATAATCTATTATTTCAAAAAAATCTTTCCCTATATCAATTCTGTCAATAACACCTTTGAGGGTAATGTTTTCAAATGTAAGCGCAAATGGCATTTCTGTTTTGTAGACGCTCTTTTCTTTTCGCATAAACTCTTTTTTTTCATTGAGTATAAATTGTTCCAGTTTTCTTTGCCAAAGTGCAAAATCTAACATCATAAATGGATTTTGATGTTTTAACGATTGGAAATAACTATTTAGAACAGTATTTTTTGTCGTTTCATCAAGTTGAGAATGTGTTGAATAAAATTGCTCTAAAACAGAGTGAACAATGGTACCAATTTCAAAGTTTTGTGGTTTTAAACTAAAATGGTGTTCTTTGATTTGAGCAATATGGTGTAAATAATATTTGCGTTTACATTGCAAGTAGGTTTTAAGCGATGTTGCAGACCACACACGTGTCGATAAGTCAATATTAAGCACAATGTCTTCATTAAAGTGAGTTAGCTTGTTTGAAGCATATAAAATGGATTTATAGGCTTTATCATAGACTCTTTCATCGGTAGGTGCATTAAAAAGTTCACTGGCAAAACGGCTTAGTGTGTGGGTATCATTGTTAACATAACTGACATAAATGGCTTGAGCATTTTTACACAGAGTATGGTAATAATACTTTTGTAGATTCTCTCTGTCTTTTCGTGTGGGTAAATTGGAATATTTTTTCACTTGAGTTGAAAGAAATTTATCTTTAATACTTCTTTTAGGAACAATATCTTCATTGAAATCAACAATAATAACTCCTTTAAAGGAGATTGAACGGGTTTCTAAAAGTCCCATGACGGTTATGACGCCACCATTAATATCATCAGTTGTAATTGAGCTTAGGCGTTGCAGTAAAAATTTATAGGCTTCTTTAAATGTTATGGGGTCTTTATAGTTAAAAATGAGGTTTTGTAATTTGTAGCACTCTTCTTCAAATTTTTCAAGGATTTCTTCATTGGGTTCGTTGCTTTTTAAAAAGTCAATCAACCAAGTAAAAATAGAGGGGGTAATTTGTTGATTCCAAATGGGCTTAACCATCTGGGTGAGATACTCTTTATCCAATTTCAAAAAATCGATATAGTCCGCATCTTTTTTTTCAGATTCATTAAAATATTGATAAATGGCAAAGGCATGGGTATACAAAGGAGTGGTTTTAATCTCTTTTCCCATGGCGTAATTAAAATAGGTATCCGTGTCAAACAGTTGAAGGGTTTGAATGAAACTTTCATCGGGAACAACTAAAACAATTTCATGGGGCTGTAAACCTTTTTGTATCAGCTCTGTGATGGCTTCTTTTATAAAAGCAATTTGATTGATTCGTTGTGTAAACCCTTTAATGGAAATATTTTGTGAGGTCGTTTTTGTTTTATGAGATTCAAGAACAGTTTTTTGTGACAGATTAAGAAGATAATCATACCCTTCTTCTAAAGCAAAACCATATTCAATAAATTTTTCGTACGATTTTTTATTATAGGCATTGGTTTGTAAGTGAATGTGTAAAGGAATTTCATGTGAAATCTTAGTAAGCAGAGTAAACTCAAAATGGGTGAAATATCCTTCAAAGAAAATTGTAATAGCATCAAATTTGGCTAAAAAAGTATGGTTGAGTTGATAGTGTTTGGGTAGCGTAATTTTATCAACATAGCAATTTTTTTCTAAAAGCGAACAATAACGGGTATAAATGGTTTCCAAAATGGCTAAATGTTCTTCATAGAATTCATAGGTATCGGCTTTTTTAATTGAATCAAAACCAATATTTTCAGCACTTAATTCATTGAAAAATCGAAAAATGTATTCACTTTGTTTGATAAAATCATTAAAATTATTGGAAATACCCAGTTTGGCAAAGTTGTTGATATTGGTCGATTCTTTGAGCAATAAGAATCGATGTTCTTCATCGATAAACGATAATTGACCAACGTGTATGGATTTTAAAAAAAACTCATCGATACTTAATAAGGGAAGCAAGAGTCTATTAGAATTGTCCTGCGAAATGTAGGTTCTAATAGCTCTTGATGTTGGAAAAACCAATAAGGTTTTAGATTGCATTGGTCTTTAAAAAGATATAACCTTTGTGATTATCAATCGTAATAACACCGGTTATATTGAAATTTCCTTTATTGGGTAAAGAAAAAGTCGTACTGTAGCTGTTGTTTAAAAATTCAAAATTTTCTAAATCCAAGTCGTTGTCATTGTTCGTAGGAATCATAACACGCACTGAAATTTTTGCATTGTCTATAACTTGATGGGTTGACTTATCTTTTATAGAAATACTTAATTGATTGTTTTGTATATTTAACGCATTTTTATGTAATGACTTTTCTTCAATTACTCTTTGAGAATAATAAATATCTTCAAAGGATAATCCAAATGTTTGTTCATTGACTTTGAGTTCAAAATCATATTTTTCGAGAAAGCTTTTGTTTGAAAAAGCAATTTCATTGAAATTTCCATCTACATTTTGATAAGAGTTTAGAAAACTCTGATCTTGATACACTGGGCTTTGTGTGGCATTGTATATTGTCCAGATAATCATATAAAGTGTAAAAGAAAAAATACCAATAAATAATAAAGGCCAATAGTTTCTTTTCATTGTATTTCCTATTTCTTTTTAGATTTTAAAACAGCAACGGTATAGGCTACTAAACCAGTGACGATTATAAAATACATAAATACTTTCCATAAGGCACTAAACGTTGTTCCACCGCTTCCAATACTTGAATCGAGTTTTAGATTTTTACTGGCAGCAATTTCATCGCCAATTTGTGCATAACCATTTAAGAGAGCTGCACTGACTTTTGAAAACAAATTGTTTTTGTCTTTGGATGCCAATAATGGTATTATATAATCGTTTAATATTTCATTTTTATCTATGATGGTATTTAATTCTTCAGATACGAATAAGTTTATATGTGTTTGATCAAGAGAGATGGTTAACAACACATAGGGTGCAGTAATTGTTTGTAATATTTCATTTTCATACAATTTTATTTTTTCAAATCTTTCTTTCATACTTAAAGAGTCATCAATTCCATAATTCTCTTTTATAAAAAGGTAAATTCTAACGCCGGTTTTTGTTTCGACTTCACTTCCAATTTGATTGATTTTTTCTATTGCCCGTTTGTCTATTAACTCATCATGACTTAATATATATTGGGTTGTGCTTGCATTTATGTTGGGTATAAAAAAAAGCAGAAGTGTTAAAAACACTCCTACTTTTAAAATCTGAAGATTTTTCAAATTAACCTACAAATAATCTATCTGGAGATAGATATGAAAGATAAATTGAAAGTGCCGCTATAGCAACCAGTAAAATACCAATAACTTTTTCCATAACAGCCTCCTATTTACCAACAAGTTCGTAGTGTTTCGCGTTTTCACTACTATTGAACTTGATGGCATTAATGTCTTGATTAACTTTATAAAAGTTTGTCGCTTGCGCATTTTGTGATCCAAGGCTTAATACTTGAAGTACAGCAAGAATAGAAAGCAACAACACAGTAGCAATTAACATACCAGTAATTCCGTGTATGCTAAAAATACCTCTTTCATTTTCATTCATTTGTGTATTGTTTGCCATGTTATTCTCCTAAACTTCTAAGGTAGCTTGCAAGTGCTTTCGTTTGAGTTTCATTAAGTCTTCCGCTAAATGATGGCATAGTACCTGTGATTCCTTTTTTACCGTGAGATAATACATTAGCAACTAATGTGTCATCGTACGCTACTAAGTTAGGAGCCATTCCATCCATACCTTTACCATCTGCACCGTGACAAGAAGCACAAACACCAGCAAAGATTTCAGAACCTTCACCTGTCATTCCATTAGCAATGTAAGCAGCAACAACTTTAGCTTCTGCATCACTAATTGGAGCACCAGTGTTAGTATTGATTAATCCATCTTGTCCTGGCATCATTCCCATTGAATAACCTAAATTACCTGCGGCATTAGGTCCAATAGCAACTGATCCATTTTTGATAACTGCTTCTACTGATGCAGCACTGATTCTTTTTGTAAGATTTTGTGCTTTTCCATCAATACCTTCAGCATCAACACCATGACAAGGTGCACATTGTACCAAATAAATCGACTCACCCATTGCATTTAAAGTTGCAGCATCTGGATTGCTCCATTTGCTTTCAAATTTTGCATTGTATTCTAAAGTCTCTTCATTCCATTGACCAATTTGAGAGAAACTGTTTGTTGGATAACCAACAGTCCAGTACCACATACCCCAAATAATTACACCAATAAATGCAAGACCCCAACCTGTTGGGATTGCGTTTCGGTATTCACCAATTCCGTCCCATTTTTCTTCAGCTAATTCACCACTAGCTGTATCGTTTTTAATTTGATTTACATATTTAAGCGCAACAAATACGGTAATACCAATAATTGCTAACGCTGCTAACATTGTAAGGTCGTTGATATAA
>JBAYZM010000105.1:0-8409 GCA_041672515.1 Arcobacteraceae bacterium | reverse complement strand
CAGTGAAGCGTTTGTGTATAAACTCGAAAGCAATGAAACTCATGTAACAGGGGCTTGGTATTATGATAATAATGGCGTTTCTGTCTTCATCGAAGCCACTATTTTTGTCGTAGCCGCACAAGCCATCGAGACCTCACGATTGCTTTTAAATTCCAAAAATGAGTATTTCCTCAATGGCTTAGCCAATAATAACAACCAAGTGGGTAAAAATCTTATCTTTTCAGCCGGTGGTGTGGGTGAAGGGCGATTTGTATTTGAAGATTTAACTCAAGAACACCAACAAACTCTTATGCAAAGAGGCGTTTTTTTTAATCGAAGTTTGCAACAGTGGTATGAATATGAAGAAAATGGCAAAAAACAAAAAGGTGGAACCATTGACTTTTTATTTGAACATGCCAATGTGATTGCAAAAGCCATGCGTGAAGTCTACGATGAGAACAACAATATTATGTGGGGGAAAGCTTTAGAAGATAAAATTAAAAACTCGTTAACCACGTCACGGGTACTCACCTTTGAAGTATTTAACGACTGGTTGCCCACCGATGATTGTTATGTGGATGTGGATGAGTATGAAAAAGATAAATATGGCATCAATGTAGGGGTGATTAATTTGTATGCACATCCGCAAGACTTGAAAGTGGGTGAATTTTTAGCCAAAAAAGCCGTACAAGTGCTTGAACAAATGGGTGCACGTGAAATTAGCATGAGTATCAGTTCCAGTCCACCGCCCAATTTAGTCGCAGGAGGTTGCCGTTTTGGAAACGATGTTACTGCTTCGGTGTTAGATAAAAATTGTAAAGCCCATGAGCTTCAAAATCTTTATGTCACCGATGCTTCTTTTATGCCAACAGGAGGAAGTGTACCCTATACGTGGACGATTTATGCCAATGCGTTTAGAGTGGCAGAACATCTTAAAACGGTGCTTCGCAGTTAGTTTTTAACTAAAGCAATCGCTTCAAAGAGTTTTTCTATCTCTTCTTTGGTTTGACTGTAATGAATCGAGATTCTTACCCAACCGGGTTTTTTTTCTAAATCTTTTCGGTCTTTTAACCCCAATAAATCGTGTCCATAAGGACCTGCACACGAACACCCTGCTCGTGTTTGAACCCCTTTTGAGGATAAAAAAGCACACACTTCATAGGGATTATGGTGTCCGATATTTAAAGAGACAATACCAATATTTTTGGCTTTTTGATTTCCATAAATTTGAATCTGAGGAATGGTTTGCAGTTTTTCTAAAAGAAATTGCAATAACTCCTCTTTTCGTTGTTCGATAAATTCAAAGCCAATTTCATTGCGAAGTTGATACGCCAAGGCGGCTTTGATGAGTTGCAAAATGCCGGGTGTTCCCGCTGTTTCTCGAGCATTAATATCTTCTTGATAGACCACAGAGGTTTGATTGACATACGCTACTGTGCCACCCCCTGAAAAACTTGGAGCAATAGAAGTATCGACCAAACTTTTTTTAATGATAAGTAAACCACAACTTCCAGGTCCTCCTAAAAGTTTATGAGGTGAAGTAAACATGGCATCGTAATAGTTGCAATCCACGTTCATATACGGAGAACTCGCTGCTGCATCAAAACAAACAATGGCATTGTATGCTCTTAAAAGCTTGGAAATCTCTTTATAACACGTAATAATTCCCGTTACATTAGAAGCCACACAAAATGTGGCAATGATTTGTCGATGTTGGTTGTTTTGTAGGGTTTTTTCCAGTTGAATTAAATCGATTAATCCCTCTTCATTTAACCCTATTCGTTGTACTTCGCACATGGCTTCTCGGTAACTGACCTCATTGGAGTGGTGTTCGTAAGGTCCTACAATCACTAAGGGCAATTGCGATTTGTCGATACTCAGATTAAGGCGTTTGAGTGTGGCAGGAGGAATGTACAATCCTAAGAGTTCTTGGAATTTTTTAATTGCTGAGGTTGAGCCACACCCACTGGGTAAAATGGCAAACTCGTCACTGACGTCTAATGAGTGGTGTAAACTTTGTATGGCAGTCTCATAATAAGTGCTTGTGATATTTGCCATAGAAGCCTCTTTAGAGTGCGTATTGGCATAGGTTTTAAGGACATCATAGATTCTATTTTCTATGGGTTTAAAACCCAATCCTGAGGCGGTGTAGTCAAAGTATTGGGTTTTATGAATACCGATGGTATTGTATTTTATGTATTCTAATTTATTTGTATTTTGCGAAAAAAACGGTTTAAATAAATTATTTGTCATTGACCTGCTTTACAATAAATTCACTAAAAGTCGTAAAATCACTTTTAATATAGTTCTCAATTAACTCTTCAAGCACTTTAGGTGCATTTGCTGAGGCAAACTTAATTCCGGATTTTAACCCAAATTGGCTTTGAGAACCTTGTAAGTTTCCGCCAAAAATAAGCTCAAAGCCGTTAACGGTTTGCTCATCTTCTTTGACTTTACATCCCAACAGTCCAATATCAACAATATGTGGATGCGCACATGAATTGGGACAACCATTCACACTAATAGAGATGGGTTCGTCAAAATTTGGAAATTTTGCTTCTAAGTGTTCAGTAATGGTTTTTGCCAACCCTTTGGTTTCACTGATAGCAAATTTACAAAAGTTTAATCCCGTACATGCGAGAGTTCTTGCTTTAAATGCCGAAGGAAAAGCATCAACTCCAATGCTTTTTAACTCAAGGGCAAGTTCTTGAGCTTTAGATGTAGGAACATCTTGTATGACAAAGTTTTGAGTAGTAGTGGCTTTAATCGTTGTAGCTTCATATTTTTTTAACAAAGTTGCTAAGGCAAATAAACCATCGGCTCCTATGTGTCCAGTATGAATAGCACACCCAATGTAGCTTTTACTTTTTTGCGTACTTTCATGAATCCCAAAATGTTCTCGTTGTTTGTAGGGAGTAAAGTTTTGAAGGTTTTGTTCTTTTAAAACAAACGCAATGTTTTCATGCAACACTTCAAGAAACTTCTCTTTTCCCCACTCTTCTAAAATATGCCCCAGTCTGGCTTTCCGTCGGTTATCTCTAAATCCATACTCTTTATAGATTTTAGTCACGGCTTTTACCATAGGCAAAACTTGTGACGTCGTAACATATCCAAGGTGTTGAGCAATTTGTTTATTGGAAGCCAAACCTCCCCCCACGTGAACATCAAATAATATTTTAGTATCTCCTATTTTCGTAGCTGTAAAACTTAAATCTTGAATTTCATGTGAAATACAGTGTTTATTACAACCACTGATTGCCACTTTATATTTTCGTGGCAAATTAGAGAGATTTTTATTGCCTGCAAAATAGGCATTGACTTTTTCAACCAAAGGACGTACATCACAAATTTGGTCGTGGTCAATACCATTAACCGGACACGTTACCACATTTCTTGGAACATCGCCTGCGGCAAAAACGGTACTTAATCCCACATCATTGAGTTTCTTGAAAATAGCCGGAAGATCCCGTACGGTAATATAGTGAAATTGAATATCTTGCCGTGTGGTAAAATCAGCCGTTCCTCGGGCATACTCTTGTGAAATTGCTGCAACTGCTTCCATCTGCTCTAAATTAAGTTCCCCATTGGGCAACTTAACCCGTAACATAAAATACAAGGTTTCATCGTTTTCATCTTGCAAATTTCGGTTTTGCGTATATAATCCATACCATTTAAAACGGTCAATATCTTCAGGGTCAATGGCTTCACCCAAAACGGCATAGACGTAAATGTTTTCTAATACGTCTAATCCATCTTTCTCTTTTTTTATTCGCTCAACGCGTTGTGCTGCTGTTTCTTTTGACATTATTTTTCCTTAAAAAATCTCTTTACAACCCCACTCAGGGAAATAGTTTCTGATATACGCATTTAGCTCAATTTCTGCTTTGGTATACTCTTTTATCGTTGTTTCTTCATTTGCATCACTTGCAATTGAATCGACAATCATACCCGCACCTACGGTGGTATTTGAATATCTGTCTATGATGATAAAACTTCCCGTATGTCTGTTCTCATTGTATGGGTCAACGGCTATTTGTCTGTCTAGGGACAAGGTACATTTTGCAATGTCATTAAGCTCTAATGTACTGGCTGCCATCTCTTTAAACGTATTGATGTCTTTTTTATATTCAATTGATTTAAACGACCCATTAATAACCGAAGTGGCTCTTTTAATAATATAGCTTCCATTGATTTCAAGTGGTTTTTCATTCATCCACACAACCATGACACTGAGTTTATTTGACACTTGAGGAATAGAATTTGATTTAACAATCATATCGCCTCGCGAAATATCAATTTCATCTTTAAGCGTAATCGTTGTAGCCATTGGTGCAAATGCCGTTTGCATTGTTTCAACGGTTTCATCTTTACTTAAAGGTCTTAAATCTTTAATCTCATTGGATACAATGGATTTAACAACCGAAGTTTTACGTGAAGGTAAAACGGTGATTTCATCGCCTACGCTGATTTTACCACTGGCAATGGTTCCACAAAATCCTCTAAAATTAAGGTGTGGTCTGCTTACATATTGAACCGGCAATCTAAAATCATCGTTTTCATCTTTATGAATAGGAACGGTATCAAGCAGTTGCATAAGTGGCAACCCTTTATACCAAGAACATTTTGGTGAAATGGTTAAAATGTTATCTCCATCAAGTGCAGACAAAGGAATATAGTTAAAATTAATATCACCGTTATGTGGAAGATTTGGAATAATCTCTTGATAATCTTTTTTAATTGCTTCAAATTTATCTTGGCTAAAATCCACTAAATCCATTTTATTAATCGCAACAATAAGGTTTTTAATCCCAAGAAGTGAAGCGATATAAGAGTGTCTTTTTGTTTGCGTTAATATACCTTGTCTTGCATCAATTAAGATAATAGCAACATCTGCTGTACTTGCACCTGTTGCCATATTTCTTGTGTATTGTTCATGCCCTGGGGTGTCTGCAATGATAAATTTTCGTTTATCTGTTGAGAAAAATCGGTACGCAACATCAATAGTAATACCTTGTTCTCTTTCACTGGCTAACCCATCTACTAAAAGGGCAAGGTCAATTTTATCGCCTGTTGTACCACTTTTTTTAGAATCTTTTTCAATTGAAGCCAATTGGTCTTCAAAAATCATTTTTGAGTCATAAAGCAATCTTCCAATTAACGTTGATTTTCCATCATCGACGGATCCACACGTGATAAATCGTAGAATCTCTTTATTCTCATGTTCTTTTAAATATTGTTCAATATTTTGTGCAATTAAATCTGATTGGTGTGCCATTTTTAAAAATTTCCTTTATAAATTTTGGTGTTATGTGTTAAGTGCTAGGTGTTAAGTTTTTTTGTAATCCACTTAACATTCCTAATATACTATTTATCTCTTGTTTCCATTGCATACCTACATCTTTTTGAATATACCCTATTTCTATACCTATATAAATTTGGGTTATAAGCTCAGATGCACTTCCTTTTGCAATATCTAAAAACCTTATTTTATCTTTTGATGAACTTTTTTCCATACCTTCTGCAATGTTGCTAGGAACTGATAAGCTACTTCGAGTGATTTGATCTTTAAAGCCAAAGTCACGACAATCTGTAAAATACTTGTAAATTTCTACACTTACTCTACAAGATTTTTTCCAAACTTCTAACTTTTCACACTTCAAATCAAGCTCCTCTTAACGCCTAACACTTAGCACCTAACACCTATTTTTTAAGCTTTCGCTTAAAAATACCCCTCTTGTTTCTTTTTCTCCATTGATGCTTCACCGTCGCTATCAATAAGTCGTCCTTGTCTTTCACTTGTAGTACATACTAACATCTCTTGAATAATTTCAGGCAATGTTGTTGCTTCAGAGTTCACTGCACCTGTGAGTGGATAGCATCCAAGTGTTCTGAAACGAACCATCTCTTTTTTTGCAGTTTTTCTTAACTCTTCTGGCATTCTTTCATCGTCTACCATGATTTTTGTGCCCATATACTCAACAACTTCTCTTTGTTTTGAAAAGTATAAATCTGGAATAGGAATCCCTTCTAAATAGATATATTGCCAAATATCAAGCTCTGTCCAGTTTGATAAAGGAAAGACTCGAATAGACTCCCCTTTTTGGTGTCGTCCATTATAGATGTTCCAAAGTTCTGGTCGTTGGCTTTTGGGATCCCATCGGTGGTTTTTATCTCTAAAAGAGTAGATTCTCTCTTTTGCACGAGACTTCTCTTCATCTCTTCTAGCACCTCCAAAAACGGCATCAAACTTTTGCATATTGAGCATATTTTTCAACCCTTCGGTTTTCATAATATCTGTATGAACAGCAGAACCGTGAGTAAAAGGAGAGATATTTAACTCTTCACCTTTTGGGTTTGTATATACGAGTAGTTCCATACCTACTTCTTTTGCTCGTTTGTCTCGAAACTCAATCATCTCTTTAAATTTCCAAGTTGTATCCACATGCACCAATGGAAGTGGTGGTGGCGCTGGGTAAAATGCCTTTTGTAAAATATGCAACATTACAGAAGAGTCTTTCCCTACAGAGTAAAGCATTGCAGGGTTTTGAAATTCGGCAATGACTTCTCTCATAATATGCATAGATTCTGCTTCTAGTTGTTTTAAATGGGTAAGTCTTTCACTACTTATCATAAAATTATCTCCAATTATCTAAATTATTTTTTGTGTAACCCACACTCTTTATGTTCTGGGTTTTCCCACCACCATCTTCCGCTTCTGATATCTTCATTCTCTTTTACTGCACGTGAACAAGGCGCACATCCTATACTTGGATAGCCTTGATCGTGTAGTTTGTTGTAAGGGACTTTATGTTCTTTTATAAAATCCCAAACCTCTTTTTCACTCCACAATAATAAAGGGTTAACTTTAATAACGCTATTGTTTTCATCGTATTCAACCAATTGCATCTGTTCTCGTGTAACACTTTGAGAGGCTCTTACTCCCGTAACCCACACTTCTAAATCTTTTAAAGCTCGCTGTAGGGGTCTAATTTTACGAACAAAACAACAGGCTTTTCGGTTTTCAATACTTTCATAAAAACCATTAATTCCTTGATTGCTATATAAAGCTTCAATATCTTTTGCCTCAGGAAAAAATACGTTTACTTTTATACCATATTTTAAATTGGTATTATCCATAACACTGTAGGTTTCATAAGGAAGTCGTCCTGTATCAAGTGTGAAAATATTTGCTGTTTTATCAATGTCTAACATCATATGTGTCAAGACTTGATCTTCGGCTCCAAAACTACTTGAAAGAGCAATTTTCCCTTGATATTTTTTTAGAAAATATTCTAATATTTCTTGTGAAGTCAAATGACTTAACTGTTCATTTAATTGATTTACTCTTTCAAACATTCTTTTCCCTAAATTTGATAATCTGGCTCTTTAGCTCGACCAATATTAATCTTATTCCATGCTCTTTCATGAAAATAGTATAAAATCATTTTAGTTACGACTTCAATAGAACCAATAGAAGCTGCCATAACTAAATTTCCTGTTATAAAATAAGAAATAATAATAGTATCTAAAGTGCCTAAGGTTCTCCATGAAATAGTTTTTGCTACCGAACGAAACGGTTTATCTTGCATATATACCCTTTTTTATATAAAGATTATATGACTATTCGTCATATAATCCTGCGCTTAAATATCTCTCACCTGTATCACAAAGAATAGTAACAATAGTTTTACCTTTGTTCTCTTCTTTTGAAGCAATTTGAGATGCTACAAAACTGTTTGCACCCGCTGAAATACCAACTAAAAGTCCTTCTTCTTTTGCCAATGCTCTTGATGTTGCAATGGCATCTTCGTTTGATACTTGTACAATTTCATCGTACACAGTTGTATTTAAAACTGATGGAACAAACCCTGCTCCAATCCCTTGGATTTTATGAGGACCTGGTTTTCCACCACTTAATACAGGAGAAGCCACTGGCTCAACGGCAATAACTTGAATATTTGGGTTGTGTTGTTTTAACACTTCACCAATACCTGTAATACTTCCACCTGTACCAATAGCTGCAACTAAAATATCAACTTTTCCATCGGTTTGCTCTAAAATTTCTTTAGCCGTTGTAAGTCTATGAATGGCTGGATTTGCTTTATTGTCAAATTGTTGTGGTACAAATGAGTTAGGTGTTTCTTTACTTAATTCATCGGCTTTATCCACAGCCCCTTTCATTCCTTTTTCGGGTTCAGTTAATACAAGTTCAGCACCTAAAGCTTGAAGCAATTTTCGTCTTTCTAAACTCATTGAACTTGGCATTGTAAGAACAAGTTTAATTCCTTTCGCTGCACAAACAGCGGCTAACGCAATTCCTGTATTTCCACTTGTTGGTTCAATTACTGTTGTGTTTTCATTGATTAATCCATCTTTTAAAGCTTCATTAATCATATTAAAACCAATTCTGTCTTTAACAGAATGCGTTGG
>JBAYZM010000104.1:0-8483 GCA_041672515.1 Arcobacteraceae bacterium | reverse complement strand
GTATTGGAAATGGAAGAGATTTCTCTGAATTTTCCTTGCCCTGGCAACCACACTTCTAAGTCAATGGTGGTTGCAGCACTAAATCCTAAATCACCTGTGCACAGTTGTACTTTTTGGTGGCAAAGTCCTAATGAGCTGAGTAAATCACTGGCACAAGCAACCATTTTTTCAAATACAACATCACTTTGAGAAGGTGTTGTAATGGCAACCATTTCAACTTTGTCAAATTGGTGTTGTCGAATCAATCCTCTGGTGTCTCGCCCTGCACTTCCTGCTTCTTTTCTAAAACAAGGTGTATATGAAGTCAGTAACAAAGGCAACTCTGTCTCTTCTAAAATCTCATCGTTATAAAGGTTGGTTAAACTCACTTCCGCCGTAGGAATTAAGTATAAATCTTCCCCCTCGATTTTAAACAAATCATCGGCAAATTTAGGCAATTGCCCTGTGCCTTGAAGCGTATTGGAGTTGGCTAAAAATGGCACATACCACTCTTGAAATCCTCTTTGTCGGTTAAAATCAAGCATATAATTAATCAATGCTCTCTCCAACCTTGCAGCTTGTCCACTTAAAGCTGTAAATCGAGATTTTGCGATTTTAACCCCTCGTACAAAATCCAATGTTCCATTTTGTTCTCCTAAATCCCAATGCTCTTTAGGGGTAAAGGTAAATTCTGGTTTATTTCCAACCACTTCTAAAATCACATTCTCATTTTCATCTGCTCCGCTTGGCACGGCATCATCAGGTAAATTTGGAACGCCTAAAGCAATGGCTTCAAGCTCCTCTTCTAAAACGCGTACCTCGTCTTCCAATGCTTGTTTTTGGGTTTTAAGCGCATTGATATTTTCTTGTAAAGGATTAACATCTAATCCCTCTTTTTTGTATCGTCCGAACTCTTTTGAAAGCACATTTTGTTCGGCAGTAACCTCTTCCATGAGTTGTCGTTTGTCTTTGGCATTGGAAGCTAATGATTTTAAAGATGCCAAAAGTTGGGCATCGACACCTTTTCGTGTGAGTTTTGCAGCAACGCTGTCATAATCTCTTTGTAATAATTTTATATCAACCATTCATTTCTACTTTTATTATCATATTGTCATCTTGGAAAACGGCTCGAAAATGGTGTTTTCCACAAAAATTTTCGTTCATAAAGTTGCACTTTTCATTGGCTCTCTCCAACGCTTCATCAATAGTGTCAAACTCTTCAACCGCGACTAAATCCGACTCTTGGAAGCATTTACACTCTTTTTCCATCTTTACTAAAGGCATAGGCACTCCGTATTTTTCTGAAATTATAACAAAGATAATCCTACATCTTCCTTTTTTAAACACTCCATGCTAAAAATCACTTGACTTTCCTTTATCTTCAACTTATTTCGTTATAATTGCCTTAAAAAAATAAGGACAAGGCTTTGAGAATTTTATCCGGTATCCAACCCTCAGGCACTATTCACATTGGTAACTACTTTGGAATGATTAAAAAAATGATTGAGTCACAAGACGATGGCGAGTTGTTTGCTTTTATTGCCTCGTACCATGCCTTAACTTCGGTTAAAGACAAAGAAGCACTGCAAAACAATATGATGGAAGCGGCTATTAATTTTTTAGCCTTGGGAATGAATCCAGAAAAATCAACCTTTTGGGTGCAACACGATGTGAAAGAGGTGTTAGAACTCTATTGGATTTTATCCAATCACACGTCCATGGGATTGCTTGAACGAGCACACTCTTACAAAGATAAAACTGCTCGAGGCATTCAAGCCAATCATGGACTTTTTTCATATCCCGTACTCATGGCTGCGGATATTTTACTTTTTGATTCCAACCTTGTGCCTGTGGGAAAAGACCAAATCCAACACGTGGAAATGACCCGTGATATTGCGGCAAGTTTTAACAATACTTACGGAGAGATTTTTACTCTGCCCGTTGCCAAAGTCGATGAAATTTTACAAACCGTACCGGGAACAGATGGGGCTAAAATGTCTAAATCGTACGGCAATACGATTGATATGTTTAACTCACCTAAAATTATTAAAAAACAAGTCATGAGTATCGTAACAGATTCAACGCCACTGGAAGTTGCCAAAGATTATATTTCGTGCAATGTTTATAAATTGTGTGAACTTTTTATGAGCCAAGAGGAACTTCAAGCCCTACAAAAACGTTATGCTACGCCAGGAGAAGGATATGGGCATTTTAAAATGGCATTGTTAGACAAAATCAATGATCACTTTGCACCCTACATGCAAAAACGAGAATACTACTTAAACCACAAAGATGAAGTGCGAGATATTTTAGCGCAAGGGGCACAAAAAGCGCGAAAAATCGCTTCTGCTAAAATGGAAATTATCCGAGATGCCGTAGGACTAAATTACTGATTTTAAATCAGTAATTTAGCTATTTTTAGTTATTGACAACCCAAATCACTTCTTCAATGTGATTGGAAATATCTTCTACTCGTAATTGCCACAATCGTCCAAACTCTTTTTGCTCTGGTTCATTGGCAGTTTTTGAAATGCACTTTTGCATGAGTGTTGGCATATTCACATCCGGAGTAATGGAACTTGGGTTGTAAAGCACTTCAACACTTTCGCCGGTATCTTTTCGTGTAAACTTCACACTGCCTTGGATGTCTGCTTCAAAAAACATCAAATGTCGTCGGTCAAAATTTCCGGCAATGCCTTTAAAGCCTTGCGTAGAAGTGGCACCCGTAATATTACTAATCACATTGGCAATCACCCCAGCAACACCCTCTTTGGCATTGTCTTTAAACTCTACTTTGATTTCACCTCGTTTGGGAAGTTCATCTTTGTATAAGGCTTTTAATCCCTCAAGAGTGACCAAATAGGCTCCTAAAACTGTAGGGCAAGAGTGTCCTGCACATTTGACAATATCCAAATAGGAAAATTCAATAATACCATCTTCAAAAGCACCTAAAAAAGAGGAGAGTTTATCTTGCAGTTTGATTTTTTCAATCGAGTCGTAAAAGCTTGGATAGTTCATAAAAATCCTTTAAAATATTAATTTTTTTTACAAACAAATATTAACTTATCCGCCTCATCAAATCCATGGAGATTGAAGTTGATGATATCTTCAACTTCAAAGTTTGCAACCTTAAGCATCTTTTTTATCTGCTCCGTCGTATGGTAATACTGCACGATGCTGTCGCACTCTTTTTGATACACATCCCCTTGGGTTTGACTAAAAAGCGTAATATCTGTTTTGAGTTGTTTGTTTTCAAAAACAGCATCAATGGCAATGAATTTATCGCTTAGATTAATATTCAAAGCGCCTTGTGCCACTTCTTCAAATCCAAAAAGTGAGTTTACATCAAAAATAAAATATCCGCCTTGATTTAAAACAACCCAAGCTTCTTTAAAAAAGTTTTCCAAATCATTTTTGGGGATGTAGTTAACAACATCAAAAATAGCCGTAGCGCAATCAAACTTTTCTTTGACTTTCTCCAAAGGCATACACGCAACGTGTAAAGCTTTTTTTTGGCAAATTTTGATTTGTTCAACACTTAAATCTATTCCAAAAGCCTCAACGTCGTTGAATTTTAGATGCTCTAAAAATGCCCCTTGACCACAACCAATATCCAAAACCGATTGGGGTTTTTTAGCAAATAAAAGGCTTAGAAACTCTTTATGAAGTCGTCTGATTTCGTGTTCAAAATCCAAATACTCTTCAATACGAGCGTAGAGTTCTAATCCCATTAGAGTGTGGCTTCTATTTTTTCTCGTAAATCTAAAATCAAATCTTTTTTGGCATAAAACGAGTTTTTATTGGAAATTAAATACACAGAACTCTCCATAATGGTTTCACCCACTTCAAGCCCGTTTTGTTTCATGGTTGCACCTGTTTCGACAATATCGACAATACAATCACTCAATCCAACAAGAGGAGCAAGTTCGATAGAACCATAAAGTTTAATAATCTCAACTGCCATGGCACGTTGTTCAAAAAACTTTTTAGCAATTTTTTCATGTTTGGTTGCCACTTTGAGTTGGCTTTTACTCCAATCAAGCTCTTGCCCTGCTTTTAAACCAATGGCAACTTTACATCGTCCAAGCCCTAAATCTAAAAGTTTCATTAGGTCGTACTCTTTTTCTTCAAGCACATCTAAGCCTACCACGCCTAAATCTGCCGCCCCATACATCACATACGTTGGGACATCTTGGTTTCGCACATTTAAAAAAGTAAATCCTGCTTTTTTTAAAATCAGTTTTCGGTCTTCAAAAACAAACTTTTCACCAAATGCTTGTTCAAACTTTTCGAGCGTTTGTTCGGCGACTCTTCCTTTAGGCAATGCAACTGTTAGCACGAATTATCCTTTTCATATTGTCAAATATTAAATCTTTTTTGTAGATACTTTTTTCAAAAAATGAACTTAAAAGTTCACCATCCCCGCCAGTAAAAAGCAGTTCTTTGTCGTGGGCAATCTCTTTTATGGGTAAAATGATTGCTTTGATCATCGCATAAGCAATAGCATCTTTAGTATTTTGCGGTATTTTATCGAAGTTTTGCTTTATAGAAAAATCGAAATCCAATTTTGGCGAAATTTGAGCATAGATTTCATGAAATTTTCTAAGCCCTGGCAAAATAAATCCGCCTAAGTGCTTCCTTCTTTCCATAATATCTACCGTAATGGCACTGCCTGCATCAACAATCACACAATCTTCATACCCATAACACGCCACTTTTCTGTCTATTCCCATACCCATGTATGAAGTTTGAAAAGTTAAAAAAGTTTCTAGGTTTATGGCATTGGGGTAAACGTTTAAAAGTTTTGCGGTGGCTTTATCATTGACGCTGATATAATAAATTGTTTCTTTAATTTGCGGTAAATTCTTATTTAAAAAAACTTTTTGGTGTTGATTGTTGATTAAAAAATCGTATGAAGTGTTGCCTATATCGCATAAAATCATTATTGTATTCCACTCATTTTGCTTAATAAATTGCAAAGATATACTAAATTCATAAATTCATTAAATATTTTACAATATTGATGTCATTGAGATTTTTATATTCCTCTATCTCACACATAACAGCCTCTGATATATCTATGTTATCTTTTACAATAATATTTATATCCGTTTGTAGTCCATTTAGTCTTTGAGTTATGATATTCCAAACTTCTTCTAAATCAATGCCAAAATATCCATGAACAATAGAGTTTCTAAAATTCACCACTTTTCTAAAATAATTTGGGGCTAAAGAGTTAAACTGTTCATCTTCAAGAAGCTTATTCAAGGCAACACCAATAATTTCAAGTTGTCTCATTGAAGCATCCCAATGTAAACTGCTGTGTTGAAAATCATTGGGATTATCAAAAGGTTTAGTATATTCTTTGATTTTTTCAGTTGCTACCAAAATATCAACGATAAAGAGTTCAATATCTCTTTTCTTTTTGTTAGACATAGATGATATCTTTTTCAATTTTATTTTTATAGTAGGTTCTGATACTATCAAGATAACCCACATCTACGGGTAATTTAAAATTTGATTCCAAATATTCTTTTAAATCTTCCCTTAAAAAGAAATCTTTTTTATTGGATTCAATGACTATATCAATATCACTGTTTTCATGTGCCATATCTTTGGCATAACTTCCAAACAAACCAATTTTAGTAAGGGAAAAAGTATTTTGCAACTCTTGCTTATGAGTTCTTAGAAAATTCAATATATCTTCTTTTGTCATTTTATCTTTCCCTCCTTATTTGTTTTTTTAATTATAACTTATTTGCTTTAATGTTTGCCTTTTGTGTTTCAATGGTTGTTTTGACTCAAAAATACTTACGCACTTTTTGTCGCTCTTCTCATTCCAAATTTTCAGATTGGGAATTCAGACTCAAATTAATATTAGCACAATACCTATTTACATATGAATTCCAAAGCAAGAGCTTTGGAACTAGTAAGATCCATTTTATTTAATATGTTAAATAAAATATTCATTAAATAAATACCAACCTCTAACTTGATTTCTTGTTTTATTTATAACTCTTTTTAAATACCTTGGTGGAATATGATATTTAATCATAAAATCAATCTCTTTACCATTAAATATTTCATCTGTTTCTTTATTTATTAATGAAATTTTATTCTGATAAAAATAAGAGTTTTTTTGCAAACTATTTCTAAAGTTATTATCAATAACTTTTTTATCCGTTAAATTATAATTTATATACCAATTTCTATATGATTTAATTAAGCCATTAAGTAGTTTCTTTATATCTTCAAATCCAAAATAATATTTATTCAAAAAGTCTATTAGTTTTCCAGAGTATTTAATATTCGATTCTTTATTTTCTAAATGAATGATTTGCTCCATAAATTTTTTATTTATTGATAATATGTATCTTTGATTGGGTTTTTCTACTAAAATCCAATTGTTTGTAGATTGTCTATCTCCATTTATAACTCTATTTAATAATGAAGGTTTAATTGCAGGATATAATTTTAAAAATTCTTCTTTTGTTGTTGTATTTTGAATGTATATTATTTTTGTTTCAATTGAAAACATTTGAGACAATAACATTAAAGCATTATTAGACAATTTATCATTCAGTAAATCATTCTTATTCAATAAAGGCATAATATTTACTAAGTAGTTAGGCAAAAATATTTTCCAAATTTCTTGTGCTTTTTCAAACTTTCTTGGCATATATATATCAGGTAATATTTTATACATATGAATTAATAAGTAAAAAATAGGTGCGACTCCACCTATTGATAATCTATAAATACTTTTATCTTTTACCATATTAGATTTTATTTGAAACCTTTTAAACAATTCTTTTTTAATATCTTCTCCCAATTCTTTTGTTACAGAGAATCCAAGACTTGGCTTTTTAGTTGAACTTGTTATATGTCCATCTCCTTCAAAAAAACCTTTTAAAAAAGATAAAAATATTTCATTTGAAGATTTATAAATAAAAATAGGCAGTTTTATTTCATTTTTTTCTTTGTTTTGTGTAAGCCCTTGCTCTCTTAAGTAATCTACATAACTTTTTCTAGAAATACATAATGTAACCATATTTTTATTACTTTTTCTATTTTTTTGATTTGAATTATCTGTTATTGTCAATTTTGATTTTTTATTATCTTTAAAAAGTGAATTGTGAATTTTTTTTATATAGTTTAAATCATCTACACATAATTTTATATCTACTTGTCTATTCATAGATATAGAGCCGTCTGCCCAAATCAATCCAATTAAATGAGCATTAAAAATATTGACATCTGTTAAATTTCTATAAGTATATTTAACATTTTTATTTTCTAATAATTTATCAATATTTATATTGTATTTTTTGGCAATTTGTTTTAGGACAGTTTTATTGATATCATGCTTATCCATAATCAATTCAAAAGATAAGTCATTATTGATATCTTGAATTATATTTAAAAGTTTTTTATTAATTATTCTTTTATTGCCATAACCCAAGTTTCTTAATCTATTATTTATAACATTTACTTGTAAGTTTAACTTACAAGCTATAATTTTAACTGCATCCTCTCGGTTTACATTTTTATTTGAAAGATACAAATAATATCTTTCAACAATTTTACTTTTCCATTTGAATTGAGAAATAATATTTTTTTTATTTAATATATTTGAAAATGCTTTATATGTAATTAGCTTATGATTTCTATATAGGTCATATTTTTTGATAAGTTCATTTGTATTAACTAATTCTTGTCCTCTTCTTAGCTTCTTATACTCAATAATTAGTGAATCTAACTTTTGATTAAATATCATTTGGTCATTCTGTTTTAATCTTGACATTTTTATTTTTATTTATTTCTATATTTAAAATAAATTCTTTCCTTTTTATTTTATAAAAAATATACTCGTCTAGATTCTATCCAAATTTAAATCTTAGATTGCACTAGACATAAACAATATCCTTTAACAACTTTTTATTCGTATCAGGTACAAAATCAATTTTAGTTTTAAATGTATGTTCTAGTTCGCTTTTTATATCATCAATTCTTAATAGTTTAGAAAAGCCATCTTTATATTTTTGTGAGAATTTATCATAATCAAGTTTATAAGCAATATCAATATCACTAAAGGCATTTTGATTATCTTTTGCAAAACTTCCAAATAATCCTAGAAGAATCAGCCCCTCTTGTTCATATTTTGGTTTTAGTTCTTGTAATTTTGAAACTATCTCATTTTTTTGCAACACACTTTAATCATTTTATTCGATTATAACATATTTTCAAATAAACCATAAAAATATCAAGAGAGTGCCCCTTAATACTTCTCATCCACTTTCCACTCATTTTGCTTCAAAAACTCCTTGGCTTTGGAACAAAGTGGTGAACTAATCAACAAAATCTTTTTTTTAAAATTATGCCCTTTATACTCGGCTAACTTACCACACAATAAAATCAATTCTTCCGCATTTTTTTTCAAAAATCGGCTTTGTGCATTTAAAATAAAAATAGCGTAATAGTTTTTATCAATTCCCGTGGCACAA
>JBAYZM010000103.1:0-8490 GCA_041672515.1 Arcobacteraceae bacterium | reverse complement strand
CGGGCAACTGCTGTATGAAAATCCAAGAGGAATAGGGTGCAACAAATGCCATGGCGATAATGCCCAAGGCTCCGTTATAGCAAAATACAAAACAAACAAAGGGGAAGACAAATATGTCATTGCCCCCAAAATCAGTGATGTTACTTGGGAAAAATTTAAAACCGTTTTAAGTTCAAAAGAGAACAAATCATCGGTTATGCCAACGTACTTTTTAACCAATGAAGAGTTGATTTCCATTCATTTTTATATGAGTAATTTAAAAAAGCCCTAGTGTTATAACGCATCGTTGCTTAACTCTTCTATGAGTTCACTGCTGGTTTTATACCCAAAAAGAGCATAGATTTCCTCTTGATTTTGGGCATCTATGAGATACGTAGTGGGAATGTATCGTGGAGTAAAGGCTTTTGGAAAATTCTCTTTTTCTTTGTTGATACTTAAAAAAATATAATTTTTGTTGATAAACTCAATGGTTTTTTGATGACTTAAGGTCGTTTTCTTCATTTTGTCACACCAAGAACAATAATCGGTATACACAAACATCAAAACATGTTTATTTTGCTTTTTGGCTTGATGTATTGCCTCATCGTAGTTTGTGTAGGTGAGTAAGCTTTGCGCCAATAACAAATTAGAAAAACAAATAATTGAAATTAAAAATTTAAACATTAAACTTCCTTGGATAAATATCTCTAATTTACTGGAATTTTTATAAAAGAATGCTAAAATTCTTTATGAAAAAACGACTTCTATTTATAACTTTTTTATTGATTGGTTTGTGCACCATTATTTTAATACGCCTCAACAGTACTATTTTTTTAGATCAACAAAAATTGGTCTATGATAACTTAAATAAAATACTCAATTCAACTATAGACAGTGTGAAACAAGATGCGTTGTCGTTTAGTTTAGCCGCAACTTCTTTTCCCACTTTAAAAGAAGCTATCCTTTTAAAAGACCAAAAAGTCGTGATGGAAATTTTAAATGAATTAAACGATAATATCAATAAAAGTTTTAAGAATGAAAAAATAAACATACAAATTCTGACACAAGATTTTTTGTATTGTACGCAAGCACAAAAAGATTTTTCTAAAGAAAATTATAAAGAGTATGTGCAAGCTGTTTTTAACGAGTTACAACACAACAACAGCTCACTGATTCAAACCCATAATGCCATTAAAATACGTACGCCCATTATGGACAGTGGCAAAGTGATTGCTTTTTTTGATATTCAAATTATGTTTGACGTAGTGGTTCAAAATATGCGAAAACATAAAATTGAAGTCATAACCATACTGGATGAAACCAAAAATGATATTGCTTCTTTTACCAAAGAGTCTATTAAAATCAATGCCCACTATTTTGTGGTCAATGATAACTACAATAAAATTTTGCTGGGGCAATTAACCTCACTGAATTCCAAAGACATTCAAGAGTTATTTGACAAAGAGTATATTTTTAAAAATGAGTTATTTTATGCGTTGTATGATATTAAAAATATGCAAGGGCTGAGTTTGGGAAAATTTATTGCCATTGTAAACCTCAAAATGTTTGATACGATTGGCAACAAAGAGGACTCATTTTTGAGAAATATTGTTACGATTAACAATACCTCTGAAGATTTTTATAACTTTGTGAAACACAAAGAAGAGAATATGTTTTTGAACATTGAAAAAGGGTACATTAAAAATTTAAAAGATGTGGTGGATGAAAAAGATAAAAATGAGTTTGAAGAGATTGCCCGACAAAAACTCTTAAATCTCTCCAAAGAGGAGTTGGTGGATTTTATTTTGCAACAATCCAAACACAGTGAAATCAAAGGGCAAATTCGATGAAAATATTATTGCTAGAAGATGAATACAGTTTACGAAAATCGGTCAAAGAGTTGCTTGAAGATTGCGAATATTTGGTCTATGATTTTTCAAATGGCAAAGATGCTTTGGAAGCCATTTATGAAAACAGCTATGATTTGCTCTTATTGGATGTGAATGTTCCCCAAATAAACGGCTTTGAGTTGGTTGATATCATACAAAAAGATAATATTGATATTCCCACCATTTTTATGACTTCATTGAGCGAAATTGATAATTTAGAAAGAGGGTATGAAAAAGGGTGTTGTGATTATGTAAAAAAACCTTTTGATTTAAGTGAGTTGCGTTTGCGTGTCGCTACGGCGTTGCGTCGCTCAACGTTGAACTCTTCTTTGAGTATTATGAAATTAAAATATGAATACGAGTACGATACAACCAGTTTTAAACTCAAAAAACACAACGAAGAAGTGCAGTTAAGTAAAATAGAAAAGATGATTTTAGAGCTTTTTATTAAAAATAAAAATCAAATTGTAACGCCTGAAATGATTACCCAATATGTTTGGCAAGATTATGTGGATCCGGCGAATGTGCGAGTACAAATCAATAATTTACGCAAAAAACTGGACAAAAATTTGATTGTAAATATTCGAGGTTTAGGATACAAACTTGACTCTTAAAATCAACGAACACAGATTTTCTTTTAAATATGCGGTTTTTTACACGACGGTTATTTTTCTCATTTTATTGTTTCCTTTTCTAATTTATGCCAAGTATATGTACTCTTTAGAAGAAGCCAAAACTGAGATTGCTTTGAAGAAAACGGGTATTCAAATCATTAATGAAATGGAAAAATATGATGCAACAAAGCAGGAGTATTTTGAATTTCCTCGATTTAAAAAGTTTACTTCGGGCATCTATGATTCCAATTATAATCCTATTTTTACACTCATTAACAACGAAGAAAATAGAATTACGTATATGAATGAAGGGTATCATGTTTTGAAAAATGAGAGAGTGTATGTCTTTGAATTTAAAAACAGTCGTTATTTTGGAGCCAAATATTTAGTGGTTTTAACCCAGTTTGATAACCTTTTTATTGTCAAAAATATGATTATTGTTTTGCTGTGTATTATCGCGATTACCTTTTTTCTGTCGCTCCTTATTTTGAAAAATTTTGCCAAACCCTTTCGTGAAATGAACGATTCTTTGGACAGTTTTATTAAAGATTCTATGCACGAAATTAATACTCCTTTGTCTATTATTAATATTAATATTGACATGTACCATGAAAAGTTTGGTGCCAATAAATATTTTTCGCGCATTAAATCGGCATCAAAAATTTTATCGACCATTTATAACGATATGAACTATTTAATTAAAGAACACACCATTAACAGTGCCAAGAAAAAAACCATTGATTTTAGTTCGTTTTTAAAAAAATCGGTGGATTATTTTCACGATATTGCAGAACTCAAAGGCATTCAGATAATCTCGCATATTCAAGAAGAACTTGTGATTGATTTTGTTCCTGCCAAACTTCAGAAAATTATTGATAATACTCTTTCCAATGCCATTAAATATGGAAAAGAAGAAAAAGAGGTGATTGTGGTATTAGAAAAAAAAGATGAGAACATTATTTTAAGTATAGAAGATTTTGGAATTGGTATTAAAGAACCCCAAAAAATCTTTTCACGTTATTATCGAGAAGACGATACCAAAGGTGGGTTTGGAATAGGGCTTAATATTGTCAATAAAATTATCAACGATGAAAATATTAAAGTCAATGTGACTTCCAAACTCAATGTGGGCACAAAATTTGAGTATATCTTCTGAGCTAACGTCCAAATGCTTAAACTGTATTTAAAGTAATTTTTAGTAAAATCCACGACTTAAAAATTAAAACTAAGGAAAATATATGTTAGAGGGTATCGTAAGAGATAGTATGACAAAACAAGCTTCTAAAAGCTTAAGAAAAGAGGGTTTCTTAATTGCAAACATCTATGGAAAAGGTATGGAAAATGTTCATGCTGCATTCAAAAGAAATGATTTTATCCGAACGGTTAAAAACAAAGAAGATATCGCTTTTGATGTAAAAGTGGATGGAAATGTATTAAAAGTGGTTGTTCAAGAGTATCAAAAACACCCTGTAACTTCAGATTTATTGCATGTTGATTTAATGGTTGCACAACCAGGTGTAAGAGCAACATATAAAGTGCCTGTTACAACTGAAGGAACTCCAAAAGGTTTAAAAAATAAAGGTTTATTTATTTTCCATACTCCAAGAGTTGCTGTAAAATGTACGATTGAAAACTTACCAAAATCATTCCACTTATTAGTAGATGATTTAGACACTGGGGATAATATTCTTGTAAGAGATTTAGAAATGCCTGCGGGTGTTGATTGTTATTTAGATCCAAGAGTACCACTTGCAGGTGTAATTAAAGCAAAATAATGTTTTTAATTGCCGGCTTAGGTAATATTGGTGAAAAATATTCACTCACACGACATAATGTTGGGTTTATGGTTGTCGATTTGGCAATCAAAACCCAACAACACACTTCAACAATCAACAAATCAAACTTCAATGCCGATGTCATAAAAACGACGGATTGCCTCTATATTAAACCCACAACGTATATGAATAATTCTGGAATGGCGTTAAATGCTGTGAAAGAATATTACAAAATAGAAAACAAACATATCATTGTCATTCACGATGATTTGGACTTACCTTTTGGTTGTGTTAAGTTTAAAATTGGTGGTGGACATGGCGGACACAATGGATTGCGTTCCATTGATGCTCATATTGGCAATGATTACATCCGAATACGAATTGGCATTGGAAAACCACTCCATAAAGAAGATGTTGCAAATTATGTATTATCAAACTTTTCAAAAGAAGAATTAAATAAACTAGAAGATATAATAACTCATACTTTAAAAGCAATTGAGAGTATTAAAAATACCGATTCAATTGATGAAGTTAAATCAAAATTTACCCTAAAGTAAGATATTGAATTTACTAACAAACTATGTTTTAACAAAATATTTAAGAAATTTTTTTATTGTTCTAATTTCTTTAGAGCTTTTTTTTGTGGGAATAGATTTTTTACAAAATTTTAAAGAAGTACCTCCTTCTGCGAACTTACAGTTATTGTATATTTTGTACAATGCTTTTTTTACCTTAACACTTACCCTTCCACTTTCTTTGGTTTTTGGTTGGATTATTACTCTGATTTTGTTGGTTAAAAACAATGAATTGGTGGCTTTTTTAAGTGTAGGAGTTCGACCCAAGAGTATTTATTTGCCTATCGTTTTTGTTTCATTTTTATTGTTAAGTGTCTTGCTTGCTTTGCAAGCAACACCTTTAGCGTATGCGTATGAACAGAAAAATAAAATTATGGATGGGGAGTATTTTAGCAGTACCAAAGCGGATATATTTCTCAAATACAATAATTATTTCATCTATTTTAAGCGATTTTTTCCTTTAGAAAAGCGTGCAGAAGATATTCATATTTTTAAAATCCAAGACAATGATGTGGTTGAAAGTATTGTCGCTTCAAAAGCCAATTTTTATGATAATCATTGGTATGTACTGGATGCAAAAATTACCATAAAACCTTCCCAAATCGATTGGAATACCTCTAAAGTCATTGTGAAAGAAGAAAAATCTTTGGAGACACTAGAGGGATTTAAACCCAAAATACTTGACAACGTCTATGAAAGCAAATCCAATTTCTCGGTGATTGATGCAGTGTATGCCTTGGTGCTGTTAAAAGCTCAACACATTAATACTGATACCATTCGAGCCTCTTTATATTATCAGGTTTTTGTACCATTTTTTATTCTTCCCATGCTATTGATTATTTTTGTTTCCACCTCTATTAACAGTCGATTTTTTAATATTGCAAAGTTTTCCTCTTTGAGTGTCTTTTGCACACTCATTTTTTGGGGAATATTTTTTATGTTGCATAAGTTTGCTAAAGGAGGCGTTGTAATTCCTGAAATTGCACTTTTAGTGCCTTTATTGTTGTGGTTTATTATTGGGTATGTGGCATTTAAAAGCAGAATAAATTTATATTAGGGATTTAATGGGATGAGCAAATCAAAAGCATATGGTATTTGTATTTATAAAATAAAGAATAAAACCATTAAAATATTATTGTGTAAATCCATTAATAGCCAAGAGAAATGGGGATTTCTAAAAGGGATCACGTTAAAATATGAGCAACATAAGCGTTGTGCACAACGAGAGTTCTTTGAAGAGTCCAGTATATTTGTGCGAATGGAAAATTATGAAGAGTATTTTGAACAAATTAATCCCACAAAAGATGTCGGTATTTGGTTGGTTAATTATGAAAAAGTAGAACATATAGACGATTACTTTTTAGATGATGTTTTAGGCAGTAATTATTTATCCAAAGAGAATTCTGAAGTGAAGTTTTTTGATATTGAAAACTTACCCAAAATCAGAACCAAACAACTCAAAATTGCAAAAGATTTAAAATCATTTCTCAAAAAGAAGTATTAATATTCATTTTTTGAGAAATACGCATCAATCCCATCAGCTAAACCAAGTGCCAATTGTTTTTGATATTTTTTCGTATAGAGTCGAGTCGATTCTTTTTTATGAGAAATGTATCCTAACTCCACTAAAACAGAAGGCATTTGGGCTCCAACAAGTACCCAAAATGGTCCTTCTCTCACTCCACCATCCACAACATCTGAATAGCTTTTTCGTGCACCGTAAAGTAAGTTTTGTTGAATATCAATGGCGAGTTTATTGGAAGCTGTGATTTTACTTTGATTTAATACGGTTAAAAATGTCATTTGAGAATTGTTATTCATGGAATCCATATCGGCTTCATTTTCCAATGCCGCAACTCTTTTGGCTCTTTCACTTCTGGCTGGACTTAAGAAAAAGGTTTCAATTCCTTCAGCTTTTTGGGCTTTTTCTTTTCCAATGGCATTGGTATGAATGGAGACAAATATGTCGGCATTTTTATCATTACTGAGTTTTGTACGATTTTTTAATTCAACAAACGTATCACTATTTCGGGTAAGATAGACTTCGTAACCTCTGCTTTTTAATATATCATGCAAGTATTTACTGACATCAAATACAATACTTTTTTCATATTTATTGTTCACTCCCACCGCACCTGAATCTTTTCCCCCGTGCCCTGGGTCAATCACTATTGTTCTTTTTTTTCTTTGAATGGAATGGGTTGCCACTTTGGGAGGTATTGGCTCATGAACTTCTGGAGTCTCTTCAATAATTTTTTTTGCGGCTTGTTTTGTTAGTGGTTTTATTGTTGTAATGGGTTGTTTAAGAAGTTCTCGTGTTGTCTCTTTTACGGGTTGCTCTATTTTTTGTTTGGGTGTGATATTTAAAATCTTAATGATAATTTTATTTTTTTCGAGGGTATAGGCAGTTTCTAAAATTGAATTATTGGCAAGGGTTATTCGTACTACATCTGGCTTAAATTGTCCTACACTTATTCTTTGGATTTCATTGATTTGCAGTTTTGTTTGAGAAGCCTGTCCAAAAGTTCCTGTGATATCAAAAACGGTTCTATGGCTTTTTGTGTCATTGAGTTCAAACCCTTTAATGTCGTTTTGGGTAATGTTTTTGTTAAAGTTGACCGTAATCGTGTTTTCATCATTTGTTATGGATTCAATACTGTATTTTGATTGTTTCGCTGTTGATGGTGATGTTGTTGTGGGTGTATTTTTTGCTACAGCAGGTGCGATGGTTTCAATTTGCATGCCGAAGCTATCAGAGACATTTTGAATGGTTGTTAACGGTTTTTCTACAGGAGTTTCTTCGATGGTTTGTGTTGAAGCTGTAGGAGGTTTTGCTTCAATAGGGGCTTGCTCTTTGAGCGCTTTTTTGGCTTGAGTCTCTTTGAGCCTTGTTAATTCACTTTTATATTTTGTGGTATTTTCCCCTATTTTTGTACCCGCAGTAATCAATTGTTCTAATTGTTTTATTTCCTGTTCTTGATTGCCATTTAATACGGCTTTTAAATACTCAATTTTTAAACCATTATACTGCGCTTTTAACTCGCTAATAGTCGCAGCATTCAGTGTAATTAAGGTTAAAAAAATAAAAACGAGAACTTTTTTGGAAATAATCTTATTCTCCTTGAGTGAGTTTTTCCATTAACTCTTTTACACTGATAATTTTATTCAATTTGTAACCAGTTGCACCTGTAAAAAACAGTCCAGTTTCCACATCACCTTCATACGCAGCACTTAATCTGTCAGCAATACAGTATCCCACTATTTTTGCTTCTTCTCCACGATTACATGGTGCGACACAATTTGAAATACAAGCCACTTTAGGGGCTTCATTTTGTTCAATGAGTTTTTGTAAATTCGTACGTACTCCTCGTGCTGGAAGTCCTACTGGAGATTTTAGAAGCGTAATGTCTTCTTCTTTGGCATCGAGTAATACTTTTTTTAAATTGGCATGGGCATCACACTCATATGTTCCAATAAATCGCGTTGCCATTTGAACACCGGCACAGCCCATATTTAGAAATTTATCAATGTCGTTTTTATCCCAAATTCCACCGGCTGCAATGACAGGAATATCTCCCCACTCTTTGACCTCTTCAAGTACAGGAGGTACAATATTTTCTAGTTGAAACTCTTCTTTAAAACAATCATCGTATGAAAA
>JBAYZM010000102.1:0-8601 GCA_041672515.1 Arcobacteraceae bacterium | reverse complement strand
TGAAATATTTTCACTTTCTATGGCATCAATCCTTGTTTGTTCTAAATAGTTTAAAAACTCTGGATTGGTTCGTGCTTCGTGTAAGTCAGCTTTGTCCATTCATAAACTCCTTTAATCGTGTTAATACCTCTTTGGTTTTGGTGGCATTTTCAACCAAGGCAATTCTTACATACCCTTTTCCTTGACCGTTTCTGCCTAAAAAACTTCCCGGAAGGACTTTGATGTTTTGTTCTTCGTATAATTTTTGGGTAAATTCTAACTCATCGTTTACTTCCAACCAAATATAAAAAGTGGCATCGGGAATTTCTATTCCTAGTATCTCTTGGGCAATTTCAAAATTTTTTTTGTAGGTTTCTCGAAAAACATTGACGTGCGCTTCGTCGTTCCACGCATCGCAACTGGCTTTTTGTAAAGGCACGGGAGAAGCGCATCCCACATAGGTTCGATAGTTTAAATACCCTTTTAAAATCTCCTCATCGCCTGCAATAAAACCACTTCGTAAACCTGGCGCACTGCTTCGTTTGGAAATAGAGTTCATCACCAAAATGTTTTTAAAAGTAGGGTTATTGGCATGAATGGATGCTTCAAGTAAACTGTGCGGTTTTTTGGCTTCATCAAAATAAATTTCACTGTAACACTCATCGTTGATTAAGACAAAATCAAACTCTAAGGCCTTTTTCACCCACACACTTAAAGCTTCAAGCGTCATATTAGCAGACGTAGGATTATTGGGATAGTTTAAAATAACCAAATCACAAGTTTTGAGTTCTTCATCGCTTAAATGAGCTTGAAAATGGTTCTCTTTGGTTAAATTCATATGAATAATTTTAGCACGTGAAGCAATCGCAGCACCTTCATAGATTTGGTAAAAAGGGTTTGGAAATGCCATAGTAGGATTTTGTTTATCAAATAAATAGTATTGTGGAAAGTTAAACAACACTTCGCGTGTTCCAAATGTGGGGATAAGTTGTGATGGCTTAAGCGTCACATTAAATCGTGTGTGTACAAAGTGTTGCATGGACTCTTTTAAATACTCTTCACCGGCAGTTTTGGGATATTTATTGAGCAGTGAACTGTTGTCTTTCAAACTTTGTTGAATAAATAAAGGGGTGTCAAACTGAGGTTCTCCAATGGTTAATGAACTCAAAGGGAAAGTTTGATTAGGCGTAATATCTTTTAATAAATCATTTAATTTTTCAAATGGATAGGCTTCAAAATTCATGGGGTTCCTTTTAAATAGTACTATTATTCTTCGACAATAGGAATAAGAAGTTGGTTAAATCGGTTGGAGTCAAAAGCGATTAAGTCGGAGTTGGTGTAAAAGAACTCGTAAAAATAGCGTTTTTTAAACATCGATTGTTTCAAGGGCATAATTTGCAAAATATCATTTTGTTCTTTTAAGACACGAATAGGATTCTTTTCATCGCTGATCAATTGGATTTTTTGATTAAATATTTTTGCTAAATTTTCAAAGTGGTCTAAAATATCGGTCTTATTTTCCACACCAATGGGGTCAAGATTGTAAATTTTGGTTTTGGTTTTAAGTTGCGTTGAAATATCAAACACAATGGGTGAAATTTGTTCGTACGACTTTTTATCGTTTAAAATCACAACCGTTTCTTGGATACGTTCAACTTTTTTTAATCCCAATTTCATAATAGGAATTTTCAGATTAATAATTTCTCGAATTTCATCTTTATTGGAAAAGAGTTCATACGAAAGCATAAAAAGCCCCACATCAAAACGTTTGACATCTTTGGTAATAATATTTTTAAAGCCAACATTATGGTAATCAATTTCTAAAATAACAGAGGGTTTGTGTAAAAGTTCTTCTTTGATTTGATTCATAATCGCCACATTACTGGGTCGGGTTACTTTGACAATGAGTTTTCTGTTTTTGAGTTTTTCATTTAAAAATTTTGCCTCTTTAATGGCTTTGATAATTTCATACTCTTTTTGGGCATACAAATCCAAATATAAGTAAATATTGTGCCCAAAAGGCATAGGAAATTGCCCTTCATTTTTTGACATGGCTGTGTAGACTTGCATGAGTACTTTGGGTTTTCCGATGACCAAAATCACATCGTTGGGCTTTAAAATCAGTGAGGGTTTAACGCTGATGAGTTTGTCGTTTCGGTACAGACCAAATATTTTCCAATCGACTTGTTCAATCGAGCCAATATAACGGTAGGCATACGAGCTTCCAAAGGGGATTCTAATTTCCATAATCTCACCTTGTCGTAACCCTATATTTTGGGCAACAACAGGAATATTGGGAAGTCTTTCAACCATTCCATTGGCTAAGACATCAATCCCTTTATAGATATTGACATACGCATCTTTGAGTTCAATTCCCCAATAATCCAAAATATTGATTTGCATATTGGCTTTTTTTTGTTTAATATTTGCAATGACATTGAGCATATCGTCTTTTGAATTTAAAGCAATCAGTGCCACGGTGTGGACATCTTTATCTAAAATCATATTCAGCTTTGAAGATGACGTTGGGTCAAACTTGTAAAATGTAAAATTGGAAGGTTTTTTAGTCGGCATAATTTGGTCGTTGATGTAAACGACGTCATAATAATTATCACCCGTATTTGACTCAACAATTCTTTGTAACAGTTTTTTGGCAACAATACCATCTAATATAATTAATATTTTTTTCATGGGCATTATTATATCTAAATATTATGATAACTAAATTAGTACATATCTAGTTTTTGCTACAATATGATTTTACTACAATAAGGACAGATATTTTAATGCAATTTACCATCGATGCCACACAAAATAATGCTCGTGCTTGTACTATAGTTACTGCACACAGTACCATTCAAACTCCCGTTTTTATGCCCGTTGGAACTCAAGGAACCGTGAAAGCTTTAGATGCTCATGATATGTTAAGTTTAGGAGCAAAAATCATTTTAGGCAATACGTATCATTTGTATTTACGCCCTGGAAGTAAACTGGTGAAACAATTTGGAGGCTTGCATGGTTTTTCAAAATTTCCCAACTCTTTTTTAACTGACAGTGGAGGGTTTCAAGCTTTTTCTTTGAGTGATAATTCCAAACCCGATGCCAATGGTATTATGTTTAAATCGCATATTGATGGAAGTCGTCACTACTTTACCCCACAAAGTGTGTTGGATACTCAATACGATTTGGGCAGCGACATCATGATGATTTTAGATGACTTAGTGGCACTGCCCAACACCAAAGAGCGAATTCAACTCTCCATTGAACGCACTACCGCTTGGGCAAAAGAAGCCATTGAGTACCATAAAGAACAACAAAAAAAAGGAATAGGGCTCAATCAAAATATTTTTGCCATCATTCAAGGGGGCATTGATAAAGAGTTTAGAAAACAAAGTGCGGAACAGTTGTGTGCATTGAGCGATTACGATGGTTTTGCCATTGGAGGATTGAGTGTGGGAGAAGCCAATAAAGATATGTACGACACCGTAGAGTGGACAACACAATTTATGCCCAAAGATAAACCACGATACCTCATGGGAGTAGGAACACCTGAAGATTTGATTGAAAATATCGAACGTGGTGTGGATATGTTTGATTGTGTTATGCCCACACGAAATGCCCGAAATGGTACATTGTTTACCACTTTTGGGCGAGTAAACATACGAAAAGCATGTTTTAAAGAAGATGCTTTGCCTATAGATGAAGCTTGTGGGTGTTACACCTGTCAAAACTTTTCACGGGCGTATTTAAATCATCTTTTACGTGCGGGGGAAATCACCTATTTTAGGTTGGCTTCCATTCACAATATCTACTACTATTTGGATTTGATGAAACAAGCACGAGAAGCCATATTGGCTCAAAATTGGGTTGAGTTCAAACATGCGTTTTACGCCAAAAGACAAACCCTTAAAGAGGAGTAAACCTCTGTTTTGCTACAATAAACCAATAAAATAAGAAGGAAAATAATGACGATTGATGACAAAACCATTGAAAAACTTGCCAAATTGTCAAGTTTAGAAATCAGTGACGATAAAAAAGAGAGTTTAAAAAAAGAGTTAGGCGATATTATTAACTTTGTAGAAAACCTAAATGACATTGATGTTAGCCACATTGAAGCCACCTTTACCACCGTTGAAGGGGGAACTCCTTTAAGAGAAGATGTTGCCGTTCAAGATTTAGCCATGTCAACTCATATATTAAACCATGCTCCCAAAAGTGAAGAGGGATTTTTTATTGTCCCTAAAATTATTGAGTAAACAATGATAACAGTGTATGGCATTAAAACGTGTGGAAGTGTTCAAAAAGCTTTGAAGTTTTTTAAAGACAACAGCATTGAAGTGGCATTTTTTGATTTTAAAAAAGAGACACCAAGTGCTGGTTTGATTCAAAAATGGGTCGATAAAACGGATATTAATATTGCTTTAAACTCAAAAGGTACAAAATACAAAACGCTTAAACTCAAAGAGTTAAACCTTGATGAAAAAGGCAAATTGGAATGGTTATGTAAAGAACCCATGCTTTTAAAACGACCGGTTGTCGAAATTAACGATGAGGTTGTGATTGGATTTAACGAAGAAGCGTATAAAAAGCTTTTATAAGCAGTGAGTAGAAAATCTACTCACTAAATTATCGTCCTACTCGGGCTTCTTTTAAGGTATCGGCTATCATAAAAGATAATTCTAAAGCCTGATCTGCATTGAGTCTTGGGTCACATTGCGTGTGGTATCTGTTTGAAAGACTCTCTTGGGTGACGGCAGATGAGCAAGAACCCGTACATTCGGTTACATTTTGTCCGGTCATCTCTAAGTGAATTCCTCCTGCATACGTACCTTCGGAATTATGGATTTGGAAAAATTGTTTGACTTCACTTAAAATGGCGTCAAAATCTCGAGTTTTATACCCATTTTCTGCTTTAATCGTATTTCCATGCATTGGGTCACATGACCACAATACATTTTTCCCTTCGGCTTTGACTTTTTTGAGTAAATTAGGGAAAATATCGCCTACTTTTTGAGCTCCCATTCGTACGATTAAGTTCAATCGTCCGGCTTCATTTTCAGGATTTAAAGCATTAATAAGACGAATGAGTTCATCTTCTTTCATCGAAGGTCCAACTTTACACCCAATAGGATTTTTAATGCCTCTGAAGTATTCAATATGCGCCCCATCAAGTTCTCGTGTTCTATCGCCTATCCACAACATATGCGCACTGCAATTGAACCAATCACCTGTAATTGAGTCTCTTCTGGTTAATGCCTCTTCATAGTTTAATAACAAGGCTTCATGTGAAGTATAAAGCGTGGTTTCACTCAGTTGCGGTGTATTTTCACTCGTAATGCCACACGCTTTCATAAAGGTCAAGGCTTGAGAAATTTTATGTGCTAAATCTTCGTATTTTACCCCCAACGCGTTGTCTTTGACAAAGTCTAAATTCCACAAGTGCAGTTGGTTTAAATTTGCCATTCCTCCTCGTGAAAAAGCTCGTAAAAGGTTCAGTGTTGCGGCACTTTGATTGTAGGCTTTTAAGAGTTTTTTGGCTTTTGGATTTCGTGATTTTTCATTAAATTCCACATCGTTGATAATATCGCCTCGATATGAAGGCAATAAAAGTCCATTGACATTTTCAAAGTCATCGCTTCGTGGTTTGGCAAATTGTCCTGCTACTCGACCCACTTTTACTACAGGGCATCCTCCTGAAAAGGTGAGTACTACTGCCATTTGCATCATGACTTTAAATAAATCTTTAATATTTGTGGCATTAAACGCAGAAAAACTCTCTGCACAATCGCCTCCTTGAAGTAAAAAGGCATTTCCTTTTACGACATTTCCTAACTCTTTTTTCAGTGTAAGAGCTTCTCCTGCAAAAATAAGTGGTGGGTATGTTTTTAATTCAGCTTCAACATTGGTTAATTTTTCAATATCTGTATAGGAGGGTTGTTGCTTGATTGGAAAATTTCTCCAGCTACTTGGATTCCAATTATTCATAGGTTTACCTTTATAAGTTTTAATAATAAAGCAGTGATTCTAACCAAATGTTACTTAATGTTGTTTAAGTATTCTATTTAGTTTGTAATGGGAATGTAACTGTAAACGTCGCACCTTGTTGATTGTTTTTAGCCACAATGCTTCCTTTAAAATGGTTTTGAATAATGGTTTTACACATATCTAAACCAATTCCCGTACCGTGACTTTCCCCTTTTGTTGTAAAACGTTTTTCAAAAATATGAGGCAAAATATGGTCAGGAATTCCGCCTGCATTATCGGCAATTTCAATGACACACGAGTGATTGTCTTCATAGATTTTAAAGTAAATTTCAGGGTGTTTAATACTTTTTTCTTCAATTGCATCGATGGAGTTTTTGACAATATTTAAGATCACTTGAATAAGTTCACCTGTACAGATGTAAAGTTCTTTGTCAAAGCGAATTTCTTTAATCAAAGTTATCCCAAATTTTTTAATTAAAGCTTCCAAAAGAACAAACGATTTATTAACAACAGTATCAATATTGGTGTGTTCTTTGAGTTGGGAATCTTTAAAAAAACTTCTAAAATCTTTAATGGTATTGTTTAAAAACTCAACGTTGTTTAAAATCTGATTGGTGGTTTTTTCAAAGACGTCATCGGTTAATAAACCCATGGTATTGTAGACTTGCAAAGAGCTAACCCCTGCTGAAAAGACATTGAGTGGTTGTCGCCATTGGTGGACAATCATATCTAGGATTTCTCCCATTTGGGCGTGTCGTGCATTGGCAAACAAAATTTCATCTTTTTCTAAACTTTTTTGTACTTCTTCTTTGATGCGTTGTTCGAGTGTGGCATTTAACTCTTCTAATTCATTGGTGGTTTTAGCAATCAGTTTAGAGAGGGCTTGCGTTCGATAAAAATCCAATTTCTTGACATTTTCTAATTGTGTCTCAAAAGCTTCTAATGTTGAGCAAGTTGATGGAGTGGGTGTTTCACTTAACGCTAAAATGGTCATAGTTTGATTGAGCAGTCGAGCTTTTTGATGCGTATAAAAAAACTCACCATAGGTAAAAAAACCACTTGTTGGAGCAATGTGTTGCAACGGTTTGATTTCATTGTTAATCTCTTCTTTGAGTAAGGCTTTTCGTGCCATACATGAATAGATAAAAATGGCTTCAATGGGTTTTTGAGCCAATGCTTTTGCTTTATGGACTCCATGGCTTAGTATCATTGGGATATCGCCATATCCAAACTTTATTTGGCTTCCTTGCGGAACATTGCCTGCAAAACCCAAACTGCCATCGTCGTATTTATTCACAACCGCACGAGCAATATCTAAGCCATCTTGTTTTATCACCAAAGGAAATTCAATACCAATGGTAGGCAACATTGAAGCGATATTTTCTCCTAAATAGTAGGCATAAAATTCAACAGCGGTTTTATCATCGATGGTATAGACTCTGTTTTTTTCCGATTTTTGCACGGTATGACTTTTCCCCAGACTTTGCCAAGAAAAGTTATAATCAGTATGAACGTGCAGATTTTTGTTGTACAAAGAAGCACAAACAGCCCCTTTGGTCGAAACAGTGTGTTCATTGAAAATATAGGTCTTTTCAAATAAAGAGTTATCTCCTGCCATTCCCCCAGCAATGACTACAGTGTTGTCAATAGAAGTTAAACCCTTTAAATACTCTTCACCATTGGTATTTAAACCATCGGTGAAGCTAATAAGGAGTTTCAACTCCTCATTTATGTTATCGTTGTGGATAGTTTGCATCATGGTTGTACCCAAATCAAAACTGTTTTCATACGTGTTAATTAAATGGGTGGTTATGAAAGTATGTTCAAAAAGACAAAAAGAGAGAACGCACGCGTGTGTGGTAGTGGTGTGACTGGCAATTTCACCTGAAGTTGTGGCACCTATAATCTTTGCTTGAGGTAAGAGAGAAACTAAGGTTTGGCGCAGATTTTCAATGTAGGTGTATTCATTGATTCCTGTAAAAACTTGAATTAAAACAGTGGGAAAAGTTTGTAGGTCATTTTGAACTACAAACTCTGTTAACGTTGCATTGTCAGTGTAAATCAATGAATAACATTGCATTGGTATCCTTTACATTTTATGATACTAATTTAGTCAATAAATCCTTGAAAGAGCTTTTGAAAGATTCCAATCCTTCGTTTAACAAATCGTCATAGATTTGGTTTATGTTGATATTTTTTAAGGCTAAGAGTTCAAAAAATTCGTTGCATTCATCCAAGCTGAGCATTTTACTTTTTACTTTTGAACCATCTTTGACCCAATGTTCAATGGTCAATAAGGGAGCGGTATTGATTGAATTGGGGAAAATAAGATTATCCACATAATAACTTGGTTCTAAATGGGCTGATTTGGTGGCTGTTGAAGCAAAAAGTGTTCGGATGTTTTTGTTTTTAAAGGTATTGACTTCATGATAACATTTTGTGGCATTAATGATTCCCAATCGTGAAGTTGGGATATGTTTGCTTTCAAAGAGTGCATCGCACATTTTGTCAAATCGACTGACAAATACCGAAACAACCGCTTTGACATCTTTATTGCTGCTTTTAATCCCTTCGTTTAGAGCTTTAGCACACAAAATGGCTTGTTGCGGTGAAAAAATAAGTGTGGCATTGACATTA
>JBAYZM010000101.1:0-8633 GCA_041672515.1 Arcobacteraceae bacterium | reverse complement strand
TTTATCACTTTAACCCCTCTTGTAAATTATTGGTTGATTATACCAATAATAATATGATAAAATTGTTATATGAAGTACCAAAACATAAAAATTCTTTTCGTTGAAGACGATGATATTGCACGTGAGAATGCGGTTGAGTATTTAAGCCAAATGTTTGATGAAGTTTTAGAAGCATCCAATGGCTTGGAAGCATTTCAATTGTACACGCAACATCAGCCTCATATTATTATTACCGATATTATGATGCCCAAAATCAATGGCTTGGAACTCGTTGAGCGTATTCGACAGCAGGATAAAACCACCCAAATTATTATTACCACCGCTTTTAGTACCAAAGAGTATCTTTTACGCGCCATTGAATTACAACTCGTCAAATTTTTAATCAAACCCGTTTCCCAAAAACAACTCGATGAAGCAATCGCTTTGTGTTGTACATCACTTCAAAGCTCAAAATCCAATGTGCTACAGTTGACAAAAGAGTGTTTTTTTGATGAATTCAATAAAACATTAGTCTATCAAAATGAGGTGATGAAACTGCGCACCAAAGAGATATTACTCTTAGAATTACTTTTTAAAAACCATTCACGTTATGTCACGTATGAAGAGATAGAAAATGTGGTTTGGCAAGAGAGTTCCATGAGTAAAGATGCTTTAAAAACACTTATTCGGGATTTAAAATCAAAATTACCTCTAGGCGTTTTGAAAAATCTTTCAGGTACGGGATACAAACTCGATGTTTGATTTGTACACCGTGGTTATTTTTGGCTTTACCTTTGGTATTGTGGCTATGACGATATTTTATACCTTAATTCGAGGCATTTATTCTAAAGAGTTTATCTATTTAAGTTATGCCCTTATGCAAATTTTCTCCCTACTTTTTATTGTTTCATACAGCCAACTCTTTTTTTTGAATGATTTTTTACAAGAGTTGAGTTTAACTTTTGCCACTTTGTTTGCATTTTCTTTTGCTGTAGGATTTTATCAAGGCAGTTTTTTTCCAAAAATCAATAACCAAAAAGAGCTTTGGGGCTATACCTTTATGTTTATTTGTATTGTTTTAAGTGCATTTTATCACTATATGCTGTTTGAATATTTACCCTATACGGTCATTTATTTTATTTTGTTTATTTCAGTGGCATTTAATTATCAACAAGGGGTAAAACCCACTTTTATTTATGTCGTAGGGTGGTCGTTGTTGTGTCTGTTTTTATATTTTGCCAACTTTAAAGCACTCTATATGCAACAAGGGTATATTGATATTGTGTTAGTGGCATTTTGTATTGAAGCCATCTTATTTACTCTGAGCATTGCATATAAATATCAAGAGTTAAACAATGAAAACAAAGATTACCAACAGCAACTCATTGACCAAAGCCGCCTTGTGCAAGTAGGGCAAATGATGGCAAATATTACGCACCAATACCGACAACCTCTAAATAATTTATCGTACATTTTAATTAATTTAAGTACGGCTTTTAAAAATAATAAACTGACCTCTGAGTATTTTGAGAAGAAATTGGAACAAGCCAATTCACAACTCTCTTTTATGTCTAAAACAATTGATGATTTTAAAGAGTTTTATACCCCCAGTAAAGAGAAAAAAGATTTTTTAGTACAAGATGCTATTTATAAAGCCATTACGATTATTCAAGCGGAATTAAAAGAGAAAAATATAGCACTTACATTTGATGCAACCAATGAATATATTACTGTTTTTGGAATTGAGAATGAGTTGTCGCACGTGATACTGACGTTGTTATCCAATGCAAAAGATGCTTTAATTAACCAAAATTTACCCCATATTCACATTCATTTGAGTTCAAACAGTTCAGAAGTTTCTGTGTGTATTCAAGACAATGGCAGAGGAATAAAAGATATAAATAAAATTTTTACTCCGTATTACACCACTAAAAAAGAGGGATTTGGGATTGGATTAGCGATGGCAAAAACGATTGTGGAACAAAGTTTTAAAGGACGTATTGAGGGAACCAATACAAAAAAGGGGGCAATGTTTACCCTCTTTTTTGAGAAATCTATTTAAGTAAAGAGTCTTTAGGATAGATAAATGCAATTGTTTTGGTTGTTGTTACTACCGTTGGGTCTTCTTGGGCAAAAATGGTTACCTCTAAAGAAATTGGCGTATTTTTTTCATTGGAAAGATGCAACACTTTATTACTTTCAATACTGATAACTTTTTTGACTCTTTGGTTGGCTTCGAGTCTAAATGGTGTAAATTTAGTCATCTCAAAATCGGCATGATTGACTTTTATATCGTAGGTATAGGCTTGATTTTGTGTATTTTGTACGGTAAAAACATAGTTGTTTTTGACTAAATTGTTGGCATCAATTTTAAATAAATCTGTTGTTCGGTTAACATTAACCAACATATACTCTTTGGAGTTTGCAAATACCACCAATAAAACAACACATGCTAAAATAGAAGCAAAATACATGATATTTTTAGGAGAAAGAATCGTGGTTTTTTTCTTTAAAAGGACACTGTTGGTACTTCCCCATTGAATCAAACTGGGTTTTTGAAGTTTCCCCATAACACTTGTACATGCATCGACACACTCTAAGCAGTTAATGCACTCAACTTGCAACCCTTTTTTAATATCAATGTGCGTAGGACAAACTTTAACGCACAAATCGCATAAAGTACACTCTTCTGATTTTTGTAACTCTTTGGCTGAAAAGACAATCTTTTGACCGTTATGGTAAATATTTCCACCTCGTGTTGTATCGTAGACAACTTGTTTTGTATTGTCATCATACAGTACGGATTGAACCCTTGAATAAGGACAAAAATAGGTACAAAAATCCTCTTTGGTTAACACTACGGTGTAAAATAGAAAAACGGTTGTTCCTAAGATGAACAAAATCATAAAGATATGTTCTTGCGGGTCTTGCAAATAGGCTAAAAAATCTTCTGGTGGCACAAAATACCACATGAAATTGGTTGAAATAAATAAAGCAAAAAGTAAGAACACTAAGGTAGCACCAATTTTCTTGAGTTGATTGGAGTATTTTGAGTAATCAATTTGCTGTTGTTTGTTGTTAATTTTTCGTAAACCAAAGAGTTTACTTTCGATAAAATCTCGGAATAAAACTCGAAAAATGGTTTGAGGACATGCCCATCCGCACCAAATTCTTCCTCCAATTGTTGTGATGACAAAAATACCAATGAATAAAATCATCAGTAAAAAGGGCATTAAATACAACTCTTGCATGGCAAAGGCAAATCCAGCAAAATGAAACTGCATTTTATCAAACGATAAAAGCAACATATGGTTACCATTTATGGTTACAAATGGTAAGACAATCGTAAAAATGGTGATAACACAATAGGTTATGACTCTTTTTTGTTGGTATGACATAAAAATGACTCCTCGAGGTTTTATCTAAGAAGTGTAGAGAACAAAAGTGGTAAAAAAGTGGTATTAGTTTTTAGTTGATTGCTCAAGGTTTAAGAGGAACTCTTTTTTTTCAATGCCGCTGCTGTAGCCACCTAATTTGCCATTTTCTTGAATGACTCGATGGCAAGGTACTAAAATTTCTATCATATTTTGAGCATTGGCATTGGCAACGGCTCGATAGGCTTTGGGGTTATTGATTTTTTTGGCTTCTTCTTTGTACGAAATTGTTTTTCCGTATTCAATACGTAAAAGCGCTTTCCAACACTGAATCTGAAATGTTGTGCCTAAAAGTTGTAAAGGCAGGGTAAAACAGGTTCTTTTTCCTTGGAAATATTCATCAAGTTCAGCTTGCAGTTGCACAAAATAGTCATTGTGGCATGCAATGACTTGGGCATTAAAACGCTCTTTTAGATTTTTAAGTTGGGCATCAATATGAAATTTATCATAAAAACTCAACATACAAATACCTTTAGAAGTCGATGCTACAAACATCTCTCCTAAAGGCGTCTTGACCGTAGTCGTGTGAATAAGTGCTTGATTAATTGTTTTGAAACTTCGCATTACTCATCGCTGTAAACGCAGACATTGAATTTTTCGACCAATCCATTGGAGTCAACACAATGGGTTTGAAAAAAGTCCACAATATACTCTTTGGCACAATGCAATTCAAACGCTTCTTTGTCTTCCCAAATTTCATTAAAAACAATGGGAAAGGATGAACCTTCGGCGTTGGGATGAGAAATATGTCGGGTGACAAGGTATTGAATACAACCATCTTCTCTCGTGGTTTTTGGTTCAAGCGCTTGTAAGGTAGAGAACAATTCTTCCAATTTTCCCTCTTTGGGTTTAAAGCTGGCAATGCAGTAAAGTTTCTTTGACATAATTTTGTTCCTCTTCATATAAAATAAACTATTATTCTAGTAAAATAGTCTTATGAAAAAATTAATACTGCTCTTTCTTACAATAGCCATGCTTGGCGCGGAAGAGTTAATTTCACCCATTGAAGATAATGTTGCAATTGATCTTAATAAAGCATTGTTGGGTAAAAAGCTATTTTTTGAAAAACAATTAAGTCGTAATAATACCATTTCTTGTGCGTCGTGTCATCACTTAGATAAAGGAGGTGATGATAACCAGCAATTTTCTGTGGGAGTAGACAATAAAAGAGGCATTGTTAACTCTCCTACGGTATTTAATTCCAAATACAACTTTGTACAATTTTGGGATGGTCGAGCAAAAAACTTAAAAGAACAAGTTTCCATACCTATTCATAATCCCAATGAAATGGATTCCAATATGCAAGAGATTGTTGCTAAGCTGAAAAAAAATCCCACCTATATCACCTTATTTAAAGATATTTACAATGATACGATTAAAGAGGCATACATTATTGATGCCATTGTTGAGTTTGAAAATGCATTAGTTACTCCAAATTCACGATTTGACCGCTATTTAAAAGGTGAAAGTACCATCTTATCTCATCGTGAAAAAAGTGGTTTTGAACTTTTTAAATCATATGGGTGTATTGCGTGTCATAATGGTATCAATTTGGGGGGAAATTTGTTTCAACGAGTGGGCATTGTGAAAGCAATGGATTATGAAGAGAACAAATATTTAGGGCTATATAATGTGACTAAAGATGAAGAAGATAAATATTTTTATAAAGTGCCCACATTAAGAAATATTGAACTCACGGCACCTTATTTGCACAGTGGTACCATTGTAACCCTACAAGAAGCGGTTGTTTTTATGATGGAGTATCAAATTGGTGTGACTCCCAATGAAAAAGATATCAATGAAATTTTAGCTTTTTTAGGAACACTTACGGGTGAGCGTCCTAAAATATTGGAGATAGATTGAAACGTTCCTTTTTTGTTTCCCTTTTCTTTTTAATTATTATTGGGATGTTAATTTATAACACGAATAATGCCAATAAAAAGATTGAGAATTTTTTTAATTTGCATAAAAAGATTTTTAATATGATTAATTTGAATAAAAATTTTGATATTTTTATATCCTCAAGTAAAAATTACAACAACTATGATATCGTTCAAAATTATATTAAAAGTATGCACAATGAGATGGAATTTATTACGACAAATTCTTTATTTCAAGAAGTCAATAATCGACTCTTAAAAGAGAATTTTAGTTCTATTCAAGAGGAAGTGAATAAGAAAATTCTTTTAATTAATAAAATTATATCCCGCAGTGCCATCTTAAACAACTCTTATCGGTATGTTCAAAAGTTAAGTCAAGAGAGTCAAAATGCTGCTATTTTAGAAATTTACAGCAACCTTTTGGAATTGGATTTAAATTCTGAAATGAGTATTAATAAGGTAACTTCTAAGATTGAATCATTTACAGCTAAAACCTCCAATGAAGAACTTTTTATCGTACATGCACAGATTGTTTTGTCATATCATGAGGCTTTTCATACCATTCGTACTCAATCCAAAGAGTTGGTTTTAAATGAAAAGTTAAATGAGTTTGAGAGCAATTTTACACAATACTCTCACCAAATTATGAATGATTTGAAAAGTATTATTTGGTTTTTAATGTTGGCGTTATTTGGGGCATTATTGACCTTTTTATATTATATGCACCAAATGACAATGAAACAAATCGAGTTGAACCGTTTTAAAAAAGCGGTACAAAGCAGTGATAATATAGTCGTTATTACGGATAAAAATCATATTATTACGTATGTAAATAAAGAGTTTGAAAGAATTACGGGCTTTAAAGATTCTGAAGTATTGGGCAAAAAACCCTCAATTTTAAAATCAGATTTGCAATCTAAAGCATTTTATGAAGAGTTAAACCAAACAATTCATCAAGGGAAAAAATGGCAAGGTGAGTTTATTAATAAAAATAAATATGGTGAGTTGAGTTATGAAAAAGCTTCGATTACGCCTATTTTAAATGAAGAAGGTGAAATTGAAGAGTTTTTAGCCATTAAATTGGATATTACCAAAGAAAAAGAGACGTTAAAATTGCTTCAAGAAAAAGATCATATATTATCTCAACAAGCCAAAATGATTGCGATGAGAGAGATGTTAGAAAGCATTGCCCATCAATGGCGACAACCCCTTTCAACTATTTCCACAGCGGCAAGTGGCATGAAATTGGAAAAAGAGTTTAATAATTTAGACGATAAAAAATTTGATGAACTTATGGATGTTATTGTTCAAAATACGTTGAATCTCTCAAGTACTTTGGACAATTTTAAAAACTACTTTAATACTAAAAATGAGAAAACCGTTTTTAGTTTGGATAAAACCATTAAAAAAGTCCTTGATTTGGTGGGCTATCGTCTGAATGATGAAAAAATCGAAGTCATTCTATCTATTGAAGAGTTGCCCTTGGAAGGATTAGAAAATGAACTCATGCAATCATTGGTTAATATCATCAATAATTCACAAGAAGCGTTTAGAAAAAATGAGTTGAGCAAACGTTATATTTTTATAGAGAGTGGTGTTAAGGATAACAAGGCAATTATTACGATAAAAGATAATGCCAACGGTATTTCTGAGGATGTTTTAGAACATGTATTTGAGCCCTATTTTACCACCAAACATCAAAGCAGCGGTACAGGGATTGGCTTGTATATGGTATATGAAATTATAACGAAGCATTTTAACGGTTCAATTACCATGGAAAATTGTGAATTTGTATACGACAATCAGACCTACAAAGGGGCAAAAACTATTATTGAAGTGCCTCTCAAAAGGTAAAGCAACAGCTTTACCTATGTTATTATCGAATTTGTCCATTGCCTAAAATTTTAAATTTATAGGTGGTTAAATCGTTGATTCCCATTGGACCTCGAGCATGCAATTTATTGGTTGAAATACCCACTTCTGCACCCAATCCAAAAGCGCCACCATCGGTAAATCGAGTACTGGCATTGGCATAAACACACGCAGCATCGACACTGTTTAAAAAGTAATTGACCGTAGAGTAGTTTTCACTGATAATAGCTTCTGAGTGTCCTGAACCGTATTTGGCAATATGGTGTACGGCTTCTTTGACATCATTGACAATTTTAATATTTAAAATATTGGCTAAATACTCTGTATCGTAATCTTCATGCGTAGCACACTCAATATCAATAATTTTTCGTGTTTGTTCACACCCTTTTAGTTGCGTATTGTGTTCTAAAAAAGCTTCATGTAATGCAGGCAACATTAACGTTGCCACTTCTTTGTGAACCAATAAGGTCTCCATAGAGTTGCAAACACCTGGACGTTGGCACTTGGCATTAATGGCAATATTAATCGCTTTTTGGGCATCGGCATTTTTATCAATATAGGTATGACATAATCCCTTATCGTGTTTAACAACAGGCACTGAAGAGTTTTCACAAATATAGCGAATAAGCTCTTCTCCTCCTCTTGGAATAATTAAATCAACGAGTTTATCTTGTTTAATCAAATGAGCAACACTTTCTCGATTTGAAAAAGGCAATAAAGCAATGGCTTGTTCAGGCAGTTTGTTTTTGGCTAAAACATTACGTAAGACATTGGCAATGGCAAGGTTAGAATGTTCCGCCTCTTTTCCACCTTTTAAAACACACACATTTCCACTTTTAAAACAAAGTGCTGCTGTGTCACTCGTTACATTAGGTCGGCTTTCATAAATAATACCAATAACGCCAATAGGAATAGAGACTTTTTGGATATTTAATCCATTTTGAGTTACCCAACCATCTAAGATTCTGCCCACAGGATCTTTTTGTGCAGCAATTTCTCTGATGGCTTGTGCCATTCCAAAAACTCTGTCACCAGTGAGGAGTAGTCTGTCCATCAAAGCTTCGCTTAAACCACTCTGTTTTCCTGCTTGCATATCTTTGTTGTTTTGAGCGATAATATAATCGCAATGTTCCATCAAAGCATTTGCCATTTCAAGCAAAACTCTGTCTTTTATTTCACCACTCAGCGTAGCGATTTCTCTGCTTATTTTTTTTGATTCTTCTAAAAATTGTTGCATTCTTTTTCCTATGTAACGGTTGTGTTGATTATTTTTCTATTTTATCTAAAGTTTTTCTGTTTTTTACTAAAGTAAAGGGGAATAAGGCGAAGAAGAAGGGGGGAATAAAAAGACTCTTTAAAAGAGTCTTTTCGTTACGCTAACGCGTTTAATTTTTCAGTTAATGCTTGTTTAGAACTGGCACCAATCATTGTATCTACCACTTCTCCATTTTTCATGAATAAAATGGTA
>JBAYZM010000100.1:0-8726 GCA_041672515.1 Arcobacteraceae bacterium | reverse complement strand
ACAAAGAGTACGAAAAGAGAGTGATATTTGGGCAAAGTCAATGATAGTTTCATTTGTAACTTTGGTCATAGCCATACTTTTTATTGTGGCATATTTCATCAACGCCAAAGAAAACTATCTTTTGGTATCAGGATTTCTATTTTTTGTGGGCTTTTTAGGATTTATAATCACGGCACATTTGTATAAAATTGTTCCTTTTTTAGTCTGGTTTCACCGTTTTTCACCTTTAGTGGGAAAACAAAAAGTACCACTTTTAGCCGATATGGTGCCTAAAAAAAGTGCCTATTATCAGTTTGTATTTACCGTCTTAGGGACAATTTTTACGGCACTTGCTTTACTTTTTAGTGAAGATATTTTATTCAAAATGGGGGGTTCCTTTTTAGTCGTTGGAACGCTGTTTTTACTGGGAAGTGTTTATTTTATGTTAAATTTTAAAGGAAAATAATATGGTTACGAAAGAAGAACTGTTTAAAGAAATTTCAACGGTCATGGATCCAGAAGTAGGGTTCAATTTGGTTGAAATGGGATTAATTTACGATGCTACAAGCAACGAAGAAGGTCATGCGATTATCACTATGACGCTTTCAACCAAAGCATGCCCTTTGCATCAAATGATTGTGCAGTGGGTTCAAGAAGCCGCTTTGCGTGTTGAGGGTGTAAAAAGTTGTGAAGTCGAGTTGGTGTGGGAACCCGCATGGAATATTACCATGGCGGAAGAACATGTTAAAAAGGCGTTGATGGGGTGACGCCCATTGGGTTTTAGCAATAAATGTTAATAAGCAAAATATACTAAAATATGCTTATTATGATAAACAAAAAAGACATTGTGAAGCGAGATTTTTGTATTGATTTTTAACATTATACAATCAATCCAAAAAATGCTTCTTTAAACTCATTCTCTTGGGCTTGATTATAAAAAGGTAGTCCAAGCAGTTTATAACAACTGTTTTCATAAAGTTGTAGACCGTCTTCATTTATATTTTCTAAGCTAATTTTATTTTCAAAAGTAGCTTTTGTAATATCTTCTAAAAATTGATTTTTCCATTTTTCACCGCTATTTTCAAAACTATTTTTATCATCTTTTGCCCAATCCCCTTTTGGCTCACAAAAAACTTGATAGATACACTCTTTTTTATCTTTTAAAAGTAAAATAAAATCAGGCTCAAATCTAGCTCCATCCATCTTTTTATCAAAACTATAAATCTCAAAAGATTTTTCATTTCTTATAAGTTTTATATCTACATATTTTTTTGATAACTCTGGAATAGTAGTTTTTATAAATTCTACAAAATGTTGTTCTTCTGTTGTACACTCATGTGGCTCAAATACATACCAGTCCTCAACCCTTGAGATTTTTGCTTGTGTATTTTTAAGTTTTAGTTTTTTAATAGGTGGTATTTTGAAATTTATCCTTTGTGCTCCAAAACTATAACTTCCTATTTTTGTCGTATTATTTTTTTGTATCTTTTTTTCTAACTCATCAAGCAATTTTAAAATATATTCTATTTTCACATCATCATATACTATAAACTCTTTTGTAGTGTGAAATATAAACTCAACACCACCTAAATATTCGTGATTTGAAATAAAGTCATTGATACTTTTTAAGTTCGGGAAAAAGCTCTTTAACTTAGCAAAGTAAAAAAATGGCTTTTTATTGATAGCCACTCTTACAATATTTGGGTCAATTTCTTTTATTTTAAATCCAGCACTAAAATCAAAATTGCTCTCTTGCACCTCTTCATCACTATATACTTTTAACTCTCTACTTTGATTATCGATGTAAAATTTTTGATTTTTATAAGAGTTTACATAATCACTTATAGAAGTTATATCAAGTTTCGTTTGTTTGATTTGTTTATTGGTAAAGATATATCCATACTTATAAAGCTCATCTTCTAAAAAGCTTTGTTTGATTTTGAGTTCAACTGTTTTGTACTCATCTTCATGTTCATCTATAAGCCCAATTTTTATAAGCTCTTTTTTGATTGCATTGATATAATCGCTTTGGTTGATACTATGAAAATACATCTCTTCAAGTATTTTAAGCTTTTCTTGTGGATATTTATCAAATTTTCTCATATATTTATTGCTATCTTCATACTCAAAAGGAAAATATCTCGCACCTCGTCCAATAAGTTGAGCTTCACTAATGGTACTACTTATCGTTCTTTTTGCTTCATCAAGTTTAACTATATCAAAAAGATTTAGTACATCCCAACCCTCATTTAATATATCAACTGCAAATATTGCTCTTATAGGATTTTTTGGATTTTCTAAGCTATTTAAGTATTTTAGCTTTTCCTCTTTATCTTTGATTTTTGAGTGAATTACGAGACAATTATCTTTTTTAAATCCATACTTTATAGCTTTTATAAAACTTTCTTTCTCTTGGATACTCTTTTTTAAATTTATAATTGCTTCAAGTGTTGATTTTTCAAATATCTCATCAATCTCTTTAATAGTTAGATTTTCAATAAGTTTGATAAAATCTTCATAAAGAGTATCTATGTTTTCAGTATTTTTAACAGTTTTAAAAAGTATCACAGGTTTTATAACTTTTTCCAAAACTTCACTTGCTACTATTCTTCGATACTCACTAATTAAAACTGCTTGAAGCATTCTTTGTTTATCGCTTAAATTATCACTTATAAGCTTTATATCTTTACTATATCCATCATCTCTAAATTTTTTCAAAGCATAATCATAGATGATTTTATCTCTGTATTTTGAAGCAATATTTTTATCTTCAAGGTCTTGCGTTGCTGTAAATTCTAAAAGGATATTTTCTTTATTGGCATTGAGTAGATTTTTTGTGGTTTGTTCCCAGTTTTTTTCTTCATCTTTTTGACTTTTTGTGTTAGTATTTAAGTGGTGTGCTTCATCTGCAATGAGAACTATTTTTCTATTTTCAAAATCATTATAAGTGATGGAGTTTTCTTTTATGGTGGTTTCTAAATCCCCGTGAAGTTTATTTATAGTTGTAAAAAGTATATTTATTCCATCTTTTTTTGATATATCAAAGGTATCTGTAATTTCATTTATAGTTATCTCTTTATTGTTGATGATGATTTTTTCACAAAACAGATATTTATCTGCATACTTATTGCGTAAATTCTCTTTTGTTTTAGTGATGATATTTTGAGTATTTACAAAAAAGATAAAATCTCTATAACCTTTTTCATATAAATATAAAATTGTAGAAGCGATAATATTTGTTTTTCCACTTCCTGTTGCCATGTGAAAAAGTAGGTGTTTGTTTTCTATTTTTGAGTATTGTTTATCTTCACAATAAAATACAAAATTTTCTAAGGCTTTTTTTTGATATTCTCTTAAAGGTTGTTTGATATTTGCGGTTATACTATTTGGTAACTCACTTTCCAAATATCCTCTATTTTTAAGAAATTCTATACCACTTTCAAGCTCTTTATAAAGTATCTCACTCATTTTCAATTCCATAAAAAGATCTATTTATAGCTATCTCTTCTTTTGTGATGCCATAATCTTCATCTTCTATCTCATCTATTGGGAGATATTGCATATTTTTATTTAATGATTCTATTTTACTGTTTTTAAAATTATCAATTTGTTTTAATTCTGCATAGACAAAACTACCACCACCGCTCCAGTTTACAGCTTTTGAAATACCACCTTGCTCTCCATCAATAACTTTTTTAAGTCGCTCTACTGCAATATCTTCGATATAATCCATTTGCTCAATTCCAATATATTTTCTTCCCATTTTGTGAGCAACTGCACATGTGGTTCCACTTCCTAAATGGAAATCCATTACTAGGTCATTTGGTTGAGTTACCATCGCAATAATCCGATAAAGTAATTGTTCTGGTTTCTTTCCTGCTGGAAAACTTACTCCACCCTGATTCTGTGTATTTTGAAAGTCAATGTCATTCCAAAAATCACATACTAAATTTGAAATATCATCTTCTATATTTTGTCCTATAAAAACAGGTTGAATACTTTTAGCTATTGGCTGCAACATATCATTATTAAAATATTTATTTCCATTTTCTTCATAAATAATATCTTTATATTTTTTGTTACAAAGTTCTTTAATCTTTTTATTATCATGGGTACTTTTTCTTACAATATTATTCCCATTGTTAATATAAAATCTTTTATGAACTTTGTTTTTAACATCAAAATCTTGAAGTGTTTCATGCTTTTTTAAGATATTTTCACTTTTTAAAACATTTATCAAAAGTTTAAGTTGATTATTTTCAATATAAAACATGTAATGAGTATCCCATTTTTCTTTTTTACTATATTGAGGATAAAATTGAATATTAAACTTTTTATAGCATAAAATAAAATCCTGTGATTTTAAAATTTTCTTAGTAGCATGTGAAGTTTTTACACCACTTGGTGTCGATGATTTAACAGATATTGTATTAATGTAATTATTAAAACCGAATAACTCATCCATTAAAACTTTTAAATAAGATTCTTCATTATTATCACATTGTACAAATATAACACCATCATCACTCAAAAGTTCTCTAGCTACTTCAAGTCTATTTTTCATAAAAGTAAGCCAAGTACTGTGATTAAAATTATCATTGTATTTAAAACTGTCATTTCCAGTGTTATATGGTGGGTCAATATAGATAAGCTTTATTTGCCCTGCATACTTTTTCTTTAAACTGTGAAGTGCAATAAGATTATTGCCTTTGATGATTAAATTATCATCATCTTGTATCATTGGATTTTCTTCAATACCATCTTTGCTGTATTTTTTAATATTGGTTAATACTTTGGGTTCAAAAAGTCTATCTATCTCATCACTTGCGATAATTTCATTATAAAATACTTCTTTACTTTTATCTTCATCTTTCGTTTGTCCACCCTCTAAAACACAATCTTTATGAGGAAAAGCCAAAACAATATCATCAAACTTTTTGATAAAACGGTCTTTTTTGATTAGTCCTATTTTATTGGTATAACTTGTATATGAGCCATTTTTCATATAATCATTAAGAGTAAAAAACTCTATGAGTCTATTTTGATTAAGTATATAAATATCTTCAACCTGTGTAAAAAAAGCTTCTTTTGCTTTTTTATCATTTTTTAAAACTTTAATTAATTCAGCATCAATACTTTCAATCGATTCTAAGATTGTATGAATATCAAGATTATCCTCGCTATCACTGAACTTTTGTGATTTTTTAAATAGGCTTTCTATGTGTTGTTTAAAGCTTAAAGTATCCAATTATTTTCCTTGCATAGTAATTACTAGTTGAAGGAAAAATTATATCTTATTAAAATTAAAACTAAATAGTAATTACTAGGTATAAATTGAAAACAGTTGAAGATTTAGAAGAAAATCAAATAGATGATTTTTATAAAATGATTGGTTCTAATGTTAAAAAAATAAGAAATGAAAGAGGAATGACTCAATTACAACTTTCACAAGCATTAGGGCATAAATCTGTAGGACTGGTATCTCAAAGTGAACTTTATCTGAAAAAACAACATTTTAATCTCAAACATTTGTATCAACTAGCTTATATTTTAGATTGTAATATAGAAGATTTTTTAAAAGAATAGTTAAATACTTCTCTTGAAAACCACAAGGGTTTCCGCCTTCTTACTTTGTGTGGACAAAGTAAGCAAAACTACCAACGGCTTCAAAGCCCTTTGGGTTCCCTCACTTATTATTTCTCTTTTCTGAGTCGCAAAACTCACATAAAAATATGCTCCCAGCATATTTGTTATGTTCAAACAGTTGCAACTCTTTTCCGAAAAGAGAAATAAACGCTCGGCTTTTGCAGATGTTGGCAAAAAGTGGATAAGGACATTTGCATTTTGATTTTATGTAGTTTAGATTTTTCTTTACTCAATTCACAAAAGAGTGTTTAAACCGCTTGGATTTTATTTCCACATCTGCAGGTGCCGAGTGTTTATTTTCTTTTTTTGAAACCAGCTTTTTAACTGTTTGAAGCGTTAAGAAAGGTGCTATAACGCACCTTTTAGCAAGTTTTAAAAAGCCAAAAAATGAAAATAATAAGCGAGGGGAGCTTCGCCACCGAAGCCGTGGGGAGTTTCTTTGTTACTTTCTTTACGGATAAAGAAAGTAAGGGCGGAAAGCTTCAGCTTTTCAAGAGAAAATTTTTATACGTTTAACTGCATTAAAAATATGCTTGATAGAATAAATATAAAACCAATTTGAAATTTTAGAAATTCTTTTTATACTTATATCCCCTTAATGCTTTTTTGGATAAAATTCGCAAAATTTTAAAGGAAGGTTATGATATTTACTAAAGAAGAATTCAAGGCAAAAGTTGAAGAAATACAAGCTCAAAATTGGTATAGAAATCCAATTGGATTTGGAATTGCTAGAGTTGACAGAGGGCAAATAAATAAAGACAAAATCCTTCAAGCGACTTTCCCTGTAATAAATTGGGAAGAAAACTACGGCAGTGCGGCAATCTTTTTAGATGCGTTAAAACAAGCAGGTGAAAACGTGGATACTACAAACTCAGAGTTAGTTTGTTCATTAAGCGATACATTTTTAACGACGTGTATAGAGTCATTTAGACCGTATATTCCAGAAGCTAAAGGAAATGAACACCGAAACGTTCAAGTCGTTTCTTTATTGTCTTCATTGCCATTAGAATCAGGTTTATGTGCCGATGATTTTAAAGTGGTATTTATTTTTGAAGACGCAGCTCCACAAACAACAGAAGGGGTTTATTTAAAACTTTATGCTCTTTCAACAGGAAAAGCAAAATTAAGAAGCTTAAACTTAAACGGTGCCTTTGGTAAATTACATAACTGCGCATGGACAACTGCTTCTACACCAATCGAACTTGACTGGTTACGAGAAAATGAAATTGCACTTAAACTTGCCAATAAATACCCAGATATTATCATGGTGGATAAATTTCCACGATTCTTATCGCATGTAATTCCTGCAGATAACACACGAATTTTAGAGACTTCAAAAGTAAGATTTGGAGCACAGTTGGCTGCTGGAACTACGGTTATGCCAGGTGCTGCGTATGTTAACTTTAACGCAGGAACTGAAGGTGTGGTTATGGTTGAAGGAAGAATTTCTTCAAGTGCCGTTGTAGGGGCTGGATCAGATGTTGGTGGTGGGGCTTCAATTCTTGGAGTATTAAGTGGAACAGATGGTGTGCCTGTTTCTATTGGAAAAAATACCCTTCTTGGAGCAAACTCTTGTACAGGTACAGCCATTGGTGATGGGTGTATTTTAGATGCAGGTGTGACGATTTTACCGGGAACAAAAATTGCGTTATCAGATAAAGCGGTTGAGCAATTAAGAGAGATTAACCCAGGTAAAGAAATCAACAACGTAATGAAAGGAAGCGATTTCTTTGGTGTCAATGGAGTACACTTCAGAGTAAACTCATCCAATGGTCAAACCGTTGCTATGAGAAGTACACGAGAAGTAAAACTTAACGAAGATTTACACTAAGCTTCAACCAAAATAATGGTGTAAAGGCAAGAGGATTTTCTTCTTGCCTTTTTTTATGAGAACATAATTTCAAATAACAAAAGAAGAAACATGATAGAACTTTCAAATGTATCGAAAAGCTACGCTTCAAACGAGCTTTTTAGCGAGCTGAATTTACGACTAAATTCGGGCAATAAAATAGGATTGGTAGGGCGAAACGGTAGCGGTAAATCAACGCTATTTAAACTCATTTTAGGTGAAGAACAAGCTGACAGTGGCGAGGTTATGATTCCTAAGAATTATAAGATTGGAGCACTAAAACAATATTTTGACTTTACAGAAAAAACGTTGGTCGATGAAACGGCATTGGCTTTAGCTGAAGATGATAAATTTAGTATTTACAAAGTCGAGAAGATTTTATTTGGTTTGGGATTTTCGCAAGAAGATTTAGAAAAAGAACCCAAATCATTTTCGGGTGGGTATCAAATACGAATTAATCTTGCTAAATTATTGCTGACTGAACCCAATATGCTGCTTTTGGATGAGCCTACAAACTACTTGGATATTTTGTCGATTCGTTGGCTAAAAGCCTTTTTAAAATCGTTTGAAGGGGAAGTTATTTTGATTACCCACGACAGAGATTTTATGGACAGCGTGTGCACACATACCATGGGAATTATCAGAAGAAATGCGTATATGATTGCAGGTGGAACGGAGAAGTTTTATGAGCAACTCGCCAGCAATGAAGAACACCATGAAAAACAAAAAATAGCCCAAGATAAAAAAATAAAAGAACTCGAAGAGTTTATTGCCAAAAATAAAGCACGTGCTTCAACAGCAGCATTGGCTCAATCTAAAGTCAAAATCTTAGAAAAAATGGATATTTTAGAAGATATTGGTTATGACGCCACGTTAAAATTCGATTTTAACTACAAAGATACCTCGGCTAAATTTTTGCTTGAAGTTAAAGATGTGAGTTTTGGATATACCAAAGAGAATATTTTATTCAAAGATATCTCTTTTGCCCTTCAAAAGGGTGAAACTCTGGGAATTATTGGGAAAAATGGAAAAGGGAAATCAACGCTTTTAAATGTCATTTCTGGAGAACTTAAAGCGTTAAGTGGAACATCTGAATACCATACCAGCACTGTTTTTGGGCACTTTGGACAAACCAATATTTCTCATTTGAATCTGAACAATACCATTATGGATGAGATTCATTCAACCAATGTAAAATTGCCAGAATCTCAAATTCGAGGGATTTGTGGCTTAATGATGTTTTCAGGCGATA
>JBAYZM010000099.1:0-8736 GCA_041672515.1 Arcobacteraceae bacterium | reverse complement strand
TGCACCCGTCATATCACATGGTGTTTTTAACAGTTTTGTGAAAAGTTTTTGACCTTTAACAACATCAGCTGATGCAGTAGTAGCTGCAATACCTAATACAAGAGACCCTGCAAGAACGATTTTTAATAATTTTGACATTTTTACTCTCCTAGAAATAATTATTTAGCTACAATTATATCTTACAAATATAAAATATGTCTGAAATATAAATAATAATTGTATAAAAAAAACTTATATAACCAAACTCTATGATAAATATAAGTGCCCAAAATAAATAAACCAAGAGAATCCATGAAATATTATGCATTAAAAGCGCTGGTCGAGTATTTAAAACAAAGTTGTAATCATATTAAATTTGTCAAACGGTTTGACAATAACAGTGTCATTATTGAATTCAATGATAAAAATAGAATCTATTTTGATATGTCAAAAGGTAATTCTTTGGTCTATAAAAAAGAGGAACAAAGCAATGCTAAAAGAGAGTATAACGCGCCTTTTGATGTAGTCTTAACCAAACGATTTAACAATTGTAAAATTGAAAACATTGAGCTTTTAAATGACGACAAAATCGTTTGTTTTGAAGTATTAAGTCCCTCTTCGTACAAACAACTCAAAACCAAATTGCATTTAGAATTTACAGGAAAATACACCAATATTATTATTGTTGATGAAAATGATATTGTCTTAGAAGCTCTGCGTCATATTGATGAAAATGCTTCGAGTCGAATTGTTAAAGTTGGGCAAAAACTCAACAGCGTTCCTAAGGCAAACTTTATTCCCAAATTTGAAGTGATTGAAAATATTGAACAACTGTTGTATGAAACCTACTGTAAAAAAGAACAACAGGAATTAGAAAATATTAAAAAACAAAAAAATTCAACGCTTAAAAAGCAGATTGGAAAATTGAATAAATTGTTAAACGGATTGCAAAGTAAGGAACTTTTAGAGCAAGAGTCGACTGATTTGTATCATAAAGCCAATTTGATTTTAAGTAACATTCACCACATTAAAGCCTATGAAAAAAGTATTAATTTGGTTGATTTTGATGGAAACAACGTGGAAATTGAGTTGGATTTAAATTATCCAACGGCTTCCAGTTTTGCGAATAATTTATTCAATAAAGCCAAAAAAGCCAAACAAAAAGCCAAATTTATGCACATAGAAAAAAGTAATTTGGAAGAGAAAAAAGAGTTTTTAACCCGAATGTGTCATCAAATACAAACGGCTTCCAGTATTGATGAAATAGAATTTTTAGTGCCTAAAAAAGAGAAAAATCAAACCAAAACCAAAAAACAAGAAAATTATGAAAGCTTTTTTTTCAAAGGGTATAAAATATTGTTGGGTAAAAATGAACGTGAAAATATTTTTTTATTGGAAAACAGCAAAGCCAGTGATTTTTGGTTTCATTTAAAAGAGAGACCCTCTTGCCATGTGATTGTACAAAACAGCAAAAAAGCCATTCCCGATGAGGTCATAGAAAAAGCTGCTTTATTGTGTGCGAGTTTTTCAGCAGATTTTGCAGGCAATTATCTCGTAGACTACACCCAACGCCGTAACGTAAAGATTCAACACGGTGCAAATGTTTTATATAATCCGTACAGCACGATTTCAATAAAAATATGATTTAAATGGCTGGAATGGCGAGATATTATTTGAATTTCTATGTCACTCTAAAATGATAATTTTAAGAAAAATTAAATAAAGGATAGGATAACATACCTAAAATTTTGTCAAAAAGGAAAAAAATGAAAGCTTTGTTAAAAAGTCTGTTTGTCTTAGTTATGGTTGGTTTGGTGTTATCTGGATGTAGAACGTCGGCTGTTTATAATGTTGAGAAAAGTTCAATTGATGTTAAAACAACTGAAGATAAGGTTTTTGAAGCAATTAAAAGAGCAGGATATACTAAAGGTTGGATTATAACAAAAGTTAAACCAGGCTTAGCAGAAGGTAAAATTGCGTTAAGACAACATATGGCAACGGTAGAAATCCCTTATACTTCAAAATCATTTTCTATTGTTTATAAAAACAGTATGAACTTAAATTATGATTCAACAAAAGGAACCATTCATCAAAACTACAATGGTTGGGTTCAAAACTTAGAGAATGCTATTGCTATTGAATTATCAATGCTACAATAATCCAAGAGGCTTGCTATAAGAATTCAGTTGAAAAAAGTATTAATTATCAGCTATTCGCAAACAGGACAACTCAATGAGGTCATCAACTCATTGAGTTGTCCTCTTTTAAAAAGCGAAGATATAAAAGTTGTTCACACAGTAATCAAACCTAAAAAACCTTATCCTTTCCCATGGGATTTTATCTCGTTTATGGATTGTTTTCCCGAATCGGTCTACTTAGATCCTTGTGAAATAGAAGAAATCAAAGAAGATAATGAAGAGTATGATTTAATAATATTAGCCTATCAAGTGTGGTTTTTATCGCCTTCTTTACCCATAACTGCATTTTTGAAAAGTGATTATGCCAAAGAGAAGTTGAAAAATAAACCCGTTATTACTGTCATTGGTTGCAGAAATATGTGGATAATGGCTCAAGAAAAAGTCAAAATGTTATTAAATGATATTGAAGCAAAATTAATTGATAATATTGTGTTAGTTGATCAAGGCAATTCCTTAGCAACGTTTGTAACAACACCTCGATGGATGCTTACAGGAAAAAAAGAGAGTTTTTGGGGTATATTTCCCAAAGCTGGAATCTATCCAAAGGATATAGAAAATTCATCAAGATTTGGGCAAGCCATTGTTAAAGCTTTGTTGCACAATGAAGAGAAAAGCTTTAACTCACTTTGCCATGGTTTAAAAGCCGTTGAAGTCAATGAAAAACTCATACGAAGTGAACAAATAGGAAGAAGAAGTTTTTTAATTTGGGGGAAACTTATTCGTAAAATTGGAAGACAAGGAAGTTTACAAAGGCGTCCTTTTGTACTGTTGTATGTTCTGTTTCTTGTGCTTATGATTGTAACGGTTGTTCCTATTAACATGTTGATACAAACTTTTTTACGGAATATTAATCAAGATAAAATGAAAAAACAAAAAGAGTTTTACGCTTCTCCTTCTGGAAATGGAGAGGAAAGAATGAAGGAATTTTTAACATAATGAAGAGTGTGTATATTAACAATATTCAAAAATTTATGCCAAATGAACCGGTCGATAATAAAAATATTGAGGAGTATTTGGGATATATTGGCGGAAAAAAATCCAAAGCAAAAAATATTGTTTTACGAAGTAATGGGATTAAACGCAGATTTTATGTTTTAGAAAAAGGAACTCAAACCCCTTTATTTACCAATGCACAATTGTGTTCCAATGCGATTCAAAAACTCATTGATGAAGATTTTGCATTAGACGATATAGAGTGTTTGGCATGTGGTACAACGTCTCCTGACCAACTAATGCCAGGGCATACGTTGATGGTTCAAGGAGAATTGGGTATTTCATCCATAGAAACCATAACTGCTTCGGGGATCTGTTTAAGTGGTATTAATGCCTTGAAATACATTTATTATGGCATAAAAGCAGGCGAAATCAACAAAGCCGTTTCTTGTGGTTCAGAGGCATCTTCCCCTATTTTATGTGCAAGAAATTTTACCGAAGAGTCCAATCACAAAGAGTTGGAAAAAAATGCAGGCATTGCCTTTGAAAAAGATTTTTTAAGATGGATGTTATCGGATGGCGCAGGCGCGATGCGAGTCGAAAACAAACCCAATAACAATAAAATATCTTTAAAAATTGAATTTATTGAAGTTTTATCTTACGCAGGAGAGATGCCTGTATGCATGTACAGCGGTTTAGAAATACAAGAAGATAACTCCATTAAGTCATGGCGAGCTTTTGAACAAAAAGAGGTGATGGCAAAATCACTTTTGAGTGTAAGACAAGATGTTAAGTTGCTCAATGAAAATATCGTTGAATATACTGTCATAAAACCATTAATTGAGATACGTCAGAAAAAAGGTCTTAATACGGAAACATATGATTATTTTTTACCCCATTATTCGTCGGTCTATTTTAGAGAGAAGTTGTATGAGGGGTTAATCAAAGCCGACTGTAAAATTCCGTATGAGAAATGGTTTACAAATTTAGAAACCCATGGCAATACAGGAAGTGCTTCTATGTATATTATGCTGGAAGAACTGTTTAACAGTGGGAGATTAAAAAAAGGCGAAAAAATTCTTTGTTATGTTCCTGAAAGTGGAAGATTTTCAACGGCGTTTATCTCTTTAGAAGTGGTATAGTGGAAAAATTTGAAATTCCTCAAGAAAGCAATGCTACTTTAAATGGGCAACGAAAAGTGATGTATGGCATCAATGAGAGTGGAAAATTTGAAAGAGTCAATTATGCCAGCAGTGCTGAAGAGTTTGCCACACAAACCGCAATTGAAGAGTTTGAACAGTTGTGTCGTGAGAGTTTAGAGCGTATTCAACAAGAAATCAGTTCACCCATTGAGTATTTTATGTATAAAAATCGAATGGATTTACCCACTTTATCAAGCGTGGTGGGGATGTTTTCTTTTCGAGTTAAACGACATTTAAAAATGAAACACTTTAAAAAATTAAATGACAAAATCTTACAAAAATACGCAGAGGCATTGAATATTGATATAAACGAATTAAAGGATTTTACCCAATGAACCAACGGTTTGAACATGCCCAATTTGCACACTGTGAAAGTGGAGTTGTCTCAACACTTCTCAGCAGTTATGGACTTAAAATCAGTGAACCCATGGCATTTGGAATCACAAGTTCGCTTTCTTTTGTCTATATGCCCATTGTTAAAATCAGCAACATGCCCTTAATTGCGTACCGAGATTTACCCAAAAATATTATCAATAACATTTCCAAAGTTTTGGGCATAGAGATGGTTAAAAAACAGTATAAAGACCCCATACAAGCCAATAAGGATTTAACCCAATTTGTGCAAAACAGTCAGCTTGTGGGACTGCAAACGTCGGTTTTTTATTTGCCCTATTTTCCCAAAGATATGCGGTTTCATTTTAATGCACATAATCTTTTAGTTGTGGGAAAAGAAGAGAACAACTACACCATTTCAGACCCCGTGTTTGAAACGCTGATGAGCTGTGATGAAAATGAATTAACAAAAGCTCGCTTTGCACGAGGAATTTTTGCCCCCAAAGGATTTTTGTATTATCCCAAGCATATTCCCAAAGATATTAATTTAAGTAAAGGCATTAAAAAAGCCATTATTAAAAATGCCAAAGCCCTTTTAACTCCATTTCCGTATGCGGGTGTGAAAGGTATGCGAAAATTGGCTACAAAAATTTCAAAACTTAAAGTGGATAATAATGAACGCCATATTAAAAACTTTTTAACGCACATTGTTAGAATGCAAGAAGAGATTGGAACAGGTGGTGGTGGTTTTCGGTTTTTATATGCCGCATTTTTACAAGAAGCCAAAGCCTATAACCTAGATAAAAGCATCTTACAAGAGGCTTCTGAATTGTTTATAAAATCGGGTAATGCACTCAGAGAGTTTGCTTTATTGTGCGTTGAATCGAGTAAGAAGTTGGAACGATTTGATTCCCAAACCATTGCCAATAAACTTACAGAAGCTTCGTTTTATGAACAAGAAGCGGCTTTGTTGCTTAAAAAACTTTAGAGGTGCCCTTTAAATAAAAAGTGTGATTAAAGGGTTAATTCAATGACGATGAATTTCCCACTGTTATCTTTTCCAATATGAATGGCTTCTCCTTTATGCTTAAGTAGGGCATGAAAGTTTAATGCTCCATCGCAACCAAAAAAAGCGTTGGTTCGTATGATTTTCCCCGATTCAGACTCTATGAGATTTTGCAAAATGGTGTCACTTGCGGCATATTGATTGAGTGAAATTACCTTATTGTAAAAAGTGAGACTCTTTTTCACATCGTCATAGCTTGAATACTCTTTAATGCTGTGAATAGATGCCAAAGCATTGGTTGAGCAAGTGTTGGCATAAAACCAATAACTTCCATCGCAACTTATTTGATTGAAAAGATTGGGTGTATATTTGTCATATTCAGGAATCTCTTCTACGGATTCATCAACCGCACCAATAAGAACATTTTTGACTTCATTGGTATGTAAATCAAAAAATGCCAACTGCATGGTTTTTTCAAAAGAGAGAGCTTTACTGGTTAAAACCATATTTTTGCCCGTGGCATTGAGTGCTTTGGCGACATAAAAACTGACATTGTTACTGTTAATATTCAGAAAATCAAATGGCATAATAATATTGTCTTCACTGTTAATGGTGTTTAACACATGATTGACATCCATAATGGGTCCATACTCTGTGGCAACATAAATAGCTATATCTGAGTTGACCTCTTTTTGGTGCACACACAATAAAGCGCCATAAACAGCTAAGATATTAAATTTACTTGAACGGCGTAAGTTGATGGTTGAAAGAGGTTTTAAAAGTTCTCGGTAGGTTTTAACAGAACCATTTGTATTAAGAATATTGGAGGTGAAGTGTAAATACATCATAACTCTTTATTGCTCAAAATTATGGACGTGTTGTTGCCCCCAAAAGCGACATAATTAAAAAGCACGGTGGCGTTTGGTGTAATGGGTGTGTGCTGGGTCAAAGGGGTAAAAATGAGATCTTGTGCGGGAGTTTCAAACCCCAGTGTTGCAGGCAAAAATCCCTCTTGAATGGCATAAAGCATCAGTACAATTTCATTGGTACCACAAGCACCTAAAGTATGTCCTAAATAAGGCTTCAGGGAGGTGACCAAAGCAGTGGTATGGTGTTTTTCAAAAAGGCATTTAAGAGCTTTGGCTTCAGAGGAGTTGTTGTTTTCACTTCCTGTGGCATGAGCTTTTATGCAGTCAATCTCTTGGAGTGAAAAAGGAGATTGAGACAGACATTTATCCAAGGTATTAAAAATAGGAATTCCACTTGGGTCACTGGTCGTTTCAGAATAGTTATCACAAATATTCGCACTGCTGTAATATTTAAAATCGTTTTGAGTTTTAGGTTCTGAACTTAAAACAATGGCAGAACACCCTTCTCCTAAAATAATGCCATCACTGTTTTTATCAAAAGGGCGGTAAACTTGATTTTTGGATAAAAGCATTAAAGAAGAAAATCCTCCGTATGTGGATTGATTAAAGAGTTCTACCCCAATAACTATGGCGGATTTGATGTGTTTTTGTTCAATCATTTTAGCCGCATAGGCTAGGGCATTGACACTGGAAGTACATGCCGTTGTAAATAAAAGGGCTTTATGTTTTGAGTTTAAACGTTGTTCAATATACTCTCCAATGGAACCACTTCCGATATTTTGAAAGAGATTTTCATGTTGTTTGGCGTGGTACAAAGTTCGGCACTCTTCATTGCTTCCCATTTCCATTGAGGTTGAACCAATAAAGATGTGCAACTCTTCTTGTTCGTCTTGCGTTAAATTGGCATTTTCAATGGCGGTTAATATAATATTGTCTAAAACAGAAAAATAGCGTTCAATTTGTGAAGTTAAAGGCAACTCAATCCCATAAAACAAGCGTTCTTTGAAGGTGTCTTGTAAATGCGCTTTGTAGTTATTTTGATTGAGATTTTTAAGCTTACGTACAATATTTTGCCGAGTATTGCCCAAATTGCAAATAAGGGAAGTTCCTATAATATAAGCAGACATAACTATTGAGGTTGAATATAATCGGCTAAAGTATTAATCGAGGTCATTATTTTTCGTAAAACTTTACTGTCATTGGTGTTAATACCATATTTTTTATGCAATGCCATTGAAATTTGTAACGCATCCATAGAATCCAACTCCAATTGGGAGTCGCTTCCAAATAAAACTTCGTCATCGGTTATTTGTTCTGGTTCAATCTCTTTATCACACTCTTCAACAATTAACTCTTTTAATGCTAACTTTAACGCTTCATCTTTTGAACCAATCAATCTAACTCCTCTTTTGTAATAATATATAGGCAAGTATGAGGCAGATTATAGCAAAAATTATCATTTGATACACATAAGCAGAAATATCCGCAAAGCTTCCCCCTCGCACAAAAACTTCTAAAAAACTCTCCAAGCCCCAAGCCATAGGAGAAAATTCTGTGGCATCTTGCATGAATTTGGGCATAATAAATTTAGGCACCATAATTCCCCCTAAAGCCGCCAAAATAATATTTGAAATCCCCCCATAAGTAGTCGCTTCTTCGGTAGTTTTTGCAATATTTGCAATTAAAAGGGCAAATGAAATTGAACCCAAACTCACCACACAAGAAACCAATAAAATCAAGCCGTAATTGTTTGAAATTTCCAACGTATCGCCGCCCAATAATGGAACAACATACATGCCTATGAAAATCATACAGACCATTTGGATTTGATTGATAATAAAATAGGGAAAAATTTTACTGATTAAAATGGGTAGAAGCGATACATTTATGCTTCGTATTCGACTGATTGTGCCAAAATTCTTCTCATTGATAAAGGTATTGGAAATGGGAATTAAAATAAAAAACATTGAAAAAACAAGCCAAGCTGGAACACTTTGTTGCACTGAAGTGGGTTTTATGGTAAAGCTTTCATCTTTATAGAGTGTTTCAAGTTTGATTTTTGCATCCAAAGTTTTGAGTCCATCATTTTGAATTTGTTGTGCATTTAAAAGTTCTTGGAGTGTTTGTTGGGTTAAAAAGGATTGGACTAAACTGTGTAAAAGAGTACCTTTTTGTGGTTGCATATCGGGCTTTGAGAAAATATTGATTTGAAAATC
>JBAYZM010000098.1:0-8772 GCA_041672515.1 Arcobacteraceae bacterium | reverse complement strand
TTGGTATTGGTGGTGGTTTCTTTTTTACCGATTTTTGCACTTACAGGTCAAGAAGGAAGATTGTTTTCGCCGTTGGCATTTACCAAATCATTTGCCATGATTGCAGGAGCGGTGCTTTCTATTACCTTAGTGCCAATTTTAATGATATTTTTCATTCGAGGCAAAATAATAGCCGAAGATAAAAATATTTTAAATAAGTTTTTTATTCGACTCTATTCTCCTGTATTAAAACTGGCTTTACGATTTCGTTATGCCATTGTTTTTATCTTTTTTGCTACCATCATTGCAGCGTATCCTGTGTATAAAAAACAAAATTGGGAATTTATGCCCATGATGAACGAGCAAACATTGATGTATATGCCCGTAACTCCTTATGGAATTGGGGTTGATTTGTCCAAAGAGATAATGCAAAAAACCAATCAAGTCTTAAAATCTTTCCCTGAAGTGCAAAGTGTTTTTGGAAAAGCAGGACGGGCTGATACCGCAACCGATCCAGCACCTCTTGCCATGATTGAAACCATTGTACAATTTAAACCCCAACATGAGTGGAGAGAAGGTATGACCTATGAAAAACTCATGAAAGAAATGGATGAAAAACTGCAAGTAGCAGGATTGATTAACTCTTGGACATACCCAATACGAGGTCGAATCGATATGCTTTTAACAGGTATACGAACGCCTTTGGGGATAAAATTGTACGGAAATAATCATGCCCAACTCGAAGATGTGGCACTAAAAATAGAGCAAAAACTTAAAAAATTTGATAAAACCTTGAGTGTATCTTCGGATAAAGTCAATTCCGGTTATTACTTAAATATCGTGATGAATGATGAAAAATTAAGTCGATATGGTATTAGCAAAAATGATATTTTAAGTACCATTTCCTTGGGAGTTGCAGGCAGTCAAATTGCCACATCTTTTGAAAGACTGGAGCGATACCCCATTAGTTTACGCTTTGAAACCACACAAAGAGAAGATATTACGGCTTTAAATAATTTGCAAATTAAAACCCAATTGGGCTTTCATCCTTTAAGCACTTTTGCCTCATTAAGCTATGAAATGGGACCTTCCGTGATAAAATCAGAAAAAGCACTCAATGTGAATTTTATTTATATTACCCCTAAAAATGATATTTCTGCCAATCAATATAAAGAAGAAGCTCAAGAAATGTTAAAAGAGATTGAATTGCCAACGGGATTTTATTATGAGTGGGCAGGGCAAAGTGAGTATTTAGAAAGTGCCATGCAACGACTGCTTTATATTATTCCTTTGACCTTTGCAATCATATTTTTGTTAATCTATTTTGCTTTGCGAAATATTACGTACACGACAATTATCTTTTTTACACTCCCCTTTGCATTAACCGGTGGAATATTTTATTTAGAGTTTTTAAATTTTAATATTTCCATTGCCGTAATTGTAGGATTTTTAGCACTTTTAGGCGTGGCGGCTGAAACGTCTATTGTGATGCTAATATATTTGCATGAAGCGATGCTTGAGTTGCATGAAAAAACAAAACAGCCCAAAACAGCCGATATTTTTGAGGCAATTTACAAAGGGGCAGTGCTGCGACTTCGTCCAAAACTCATGACCTTATTTGCCATTTTAGGAGGATTAATTCCTATTATGTACATTCATGGCGTAGGAAGTGAAGTGATGCAACGAATCGCAGCTCCAATGATTGGAGGCATGGTAAGTTCGGCATTTTTAACGTTGATTATAATTCCTGCAGTGTTTTATATTTTAGCGATTAAAGAAAAAGAAAAAATGACAAGTTTTGATTTATCGCATTAAATAAAAGGAAGTAATTATGTTTGGGCTCTTCTTTTATTTTAATCAATATTTCACACTTGGTACACTCTAAATAACTATAATTTCCTTCCAATAAAACAAAGGATAAAAAATGAGAAAAGTAACATTAGCTTTAATTGTAGCAGGAGTATTGGCAGGGGCATTGTATGCAAATTCAAATCATATGGGAAACCATATGCATGATGGAAAAATGATGAACCATTCAACCGCAGATGGAAAGCCAACACAAGCAATGTCTATGATGAATCAAGAAGAGTGTCAAAAGATGCATTCAAAATTTCATCAAAGTATTGAAGAAAAACAAAGTACGCCAGAAGATAAAAAAATGAAGCTTTTGGAAGAACTTACCGCTCCAGAAGAGTTTGCTGGATAAAACTTTCAGAATCCGTATAAAGAGTATTCTTTATACGGATTTTTACTACACAGTTTTTTCATACTAAAATGTTATAATCAGCATATCTTGAAATTATAAGAGGATTTAATATGAAAGATAAAACATTCACTGACCCTGTGTGTCACATGAAAGTAAGTTCAAATACGCGGCTTCATACTTCTTTTCATGAGCAAGAGTACTATTTTTGCAGTCAGCACTGCTTAGATAAGTTTACAAAAAATTCGCTACAGTATCTGAATCAAAAACAAAACAGTTCAAAGCATGAACACTCCTCTTCACAGCAATATAACTCTTCTAAAAATATAAAATATACGTGTCCAATGCATCCTGAAATTATTCGCGATGCTCCTGATGATTGCCCAAAATGTGGCATGGCATTAGAACCCATGGGGGTTGAAAGTATAAAAGAAGAAAATCACAGTGAACTTAAACAAATGACAACACGATTTTGGGTCAGTGCTATATTGGCTATGCCTTTGTTTATCTTAGCAATGTTAGCTGACTTAACTCAAAATATTCTGCCCTCAAATTTAACAATGTATCATATTCAATATATTCAATTCTTTCTTTCTACACCCATTGTTTTATGGGGAGGTTGGACGTTTTATATTAAAGCGTATTATTCCATTGTTCATAAAAGTTTGAATATGTTTACATTGATTGCTTTAGGGGTGAGTGTTGCGTGGTTTTATAGTGTGGTTGCACTTTTTTTCCCTACCATTTTTCCTGCAAATTTACAAACCCCACAAGGGTTTGTGCCTGTCTATTTTGAAGCAGCAGGAGTGATTGTTGCTTTGGTTTTATTGGGGCAAGTCTTGGAGTTAAAAGCGCGTTCTAAAACCAATGCAGCCATTAAGATGTTATTAAATTTGGTTCCACAAAAAGCCACAAGAGTCAATTGGGATAATACTCAAGAGGAGATAAAAGTTGAAGAGATTCAACTGCAAGATATTCTTAAAATAAAACCCGGTGAAAAAATACCCGTAGATGGCGTGATTACAAAAGGCAACAGCAGTGTTGATGAATCGATGATTACAGGAGAGTCCATTCCTGTTGAAAAAAACATTGATGATAAGGTCATTGGTGCAACAGTGAACACCACGGGTTCATTTTTGATGAAAGCAACCAAAATAGGGAAAGACACGCTCATTTCACAAATTATTGATATGGTAGCACAAGCCCAAAGAAGCCGTGCACCCATTCAAAAACTTGCTGATATGGTATCGGGGTATTTTGCACCTGCGGTGGTTGTCATTGCTATTTTAACCTATTTTGTGTGGTATTTTTTTGGACCCCAACCGAGTTTGGCATTTGCTATGGTTAATGCGGTTGCGGTGCTAATTATTGCTTGCCCTTGTGCTTTGGGATTGGCTACTCCCATTTCTATTATGGTTGGAACAGGTCGAGGTGCATTAGAAGGAATTTTGATTAAAAATGCCGAAGCATTAGAAATTATGGAAAAAATTGATACGGTTGTTGTGGATAAGACAGGAACCTTAACCGTCGGAAAGCCTGAAATCAGTTTGGTTGTGGAATTTAATGATTTTAAAGAAGAAGAGATTTTACGATTTGCTGCTTGTGTGGAACAAAACAGTGAACACCCTTTATCCAATGCGGTGATAAAAAAAGCAAAAGAAAAAGAGTTGAATATTGATAATGCCGATAATTTTAATTATCTTACAGGAAAAGGCATCACAGCAGATGTGGATTCCAAACCCATTGCATTGGGAAATTTAAAGTTAATGAAGAGTTTAAATATTGATGTTCTCAAAGCTGAAAAAAAAGCCAATGAGCTTAGACAAAATGGTCAAACGGTTATTTTTATTGCAGTAAATAATACTTTAGCAGGACTAATTGCCATTGCAGACCCCATAAAATCTTCTACAAAAGGGGCGATAAAAGATTTACAAGCACATGGAATTAAGGTTGTAATGTTAACAGGAGACAATGAAATTACAGCCAATGCCGTTGCTAAAGAACTTTTGATTGAAGAAGTCTATTCAGATGTGTTACCCGAAGATAAATTATCGGTCATTAAGCATTTACAAGCGCAAGGAAAAATAGTAGCCATGGCAGGGGATGGCATTAATGATGCTCCTGCACTGGCTGCTGCAAATGTAGGCATTGCTATGGGAACGGGTACGGATATTGCCATTGAAAGTGCCCAAATCACTCTTATTAAAGGCGATTTAAATGGCATTGTCAAAGCGTATAAATTAAGCAAAGGTACCATGAGAAATATCAGACAAAACCTCTTTTTTGCCTTTGTTTATAACAGTGCGGGCGTTCCCATTGCAGCAGGTGTTTTGTACCCATTTTTTGGGATATTGCTTTCACCCATGATTGCAGCTGTTGCCATGAGTTTCAGTTCAGTTTCTGTCATTGTCAATGCCTTAAGACTAAAAAATATGAAACTTTAAATAGTGAAAAGTGAATAGTAAGAGGTGAGAAGAAATTTCTCACTCACTACTCACCTCTTACTATTTACTACTTACTCATCAATCACCAAATTCGGGCTTCCATTGGCACTGGCGTAGATGGTGATGTTGTATAACCTTGCGTAGTATTGCATCAGTAATTTTTGTAGGGTGGGTTCAACCGAAGGGGTAAACCAGGCATTGTTAGAAATGGAAACCATATATCTCACATCGCCTAAATCTTCAAATATTTTGTGTGTGGTGGTTTCGTAGCAAATGGCGTTTCTGAATTTAATGCCTTGAACATCGAAATCGGTGGGTTCGGTGGCTTTGGCATAATCTTGTGCACCATTGTAAAAGGTGTTATTGATGAAATCTTTTAGGATTTTAGGCAAAGGAATTTCTTCTCCAAATGGAACTAAAACGACTTTGTTGGCAACAACAACTTTGTGGCTTGAAAAATGATAGGACGAATTGAAATATTGTTTTTTCTCTTTGTACAATGCCCCTGTGATAATATCGATTTCTTGCGCTTTTTCTTGTAACGTGTCCCACAAATATTCATTGGTATTCAGCAATAAGGGAAACGCCGTTTCAGGTAAAACAATAACATCGTACCCTTGAGCAATGGCACTGTCGATGTGGCGTAAATTTTTCTCAATAATCTCTTCTTGATGATCTTTTTTCCACTTTAAATTTTGCGAAAGATTTAATTGGGGCATATAGATTTTTAAAGGGTTTTCTGTTTTTTTAGGTTCGGGTGCAAAATTAATATTTAATGCCAAAATTAAAGGCAACAAACCCAGATATTTATAGCGCGTAACCAGAGCTAAACTGGCAATAATAATCAGTAAATCAATTTTTTCAATACCAAAATAGGAGTGAATAAAAAGCAGTTCAACTTGAAGCCAATTAAAGCCAAAAAAGGAAAGATAACTTAAACCAAAAATGGCACCAACACGATAATAAATGTTCTCCCAAAAAGCCAATACATAAAAAACCACCCCGTAAAAGAGAGCAAATCCAATGATAATAAAAGGAATGACATAAGGTAAATCATAATAAATAAAGCTGAAACTGATCCAGTAAAACCAAAAAATTCCTATAAAAAATCCTGCAAAAAACATGGCATTTTTAGGAATACTCAAAAGTAAGTACAATGCCAATAGTCCTAAAAGAGAGTTTATGAGTTTTATTTGAAGACCAAAATGTTCTAAATAGATAAATGCGCTGAAAAATAAAGCAGCACACAAGCCTTTTATTATATTACTTTTGTTAAAATTTACCCGTTTTAATAAAAACATAAATAAAACTTACGAAGGAATTGGCATGGGACAAAATGGAGATTTATTAACTTCATTACTACCTCTGGTTGCATTGTTTGCAATTTTTTACTTTTTAATCATTAGACCACAACAAAAACAAGCGAAAGCTCATAAAGAAATGGTAGCTAATTTGAAAAAAGGTGATAAGATTGTAACACACGGTGGCTTAATGGTTGAAATTAGTAAAGTAGAAGAAGAATTTTTATTGGTTAAAAATCATGATGGTTCAGAAATGAAATTAACGAGAGAATTTGTTACAAAAGTATTAGAATAACCTTTGTTAAAACATCTAAAATTTTTTAGATGTTTTACACCCCACCCTCACAAAGCTTAAGGAAAAGAATTGAAAATCTTTAATTATAGACTCATAATATTTGCACTCAGTATTATTTTTGGTGTTGTTTTTGCTATGCCATCATTTTTACAAACTGACAGTGGAAAAAAAATAAATTTAGGACTTGATTTACAAGGCGGATTGCACATGCTTCTTGGCGTCAATGTCGATGAAGCTGTCTCTTCAAAAATAAAAAGTTATGCCTCTTCTATAAAATATTTTGCACAAGATGAAGATATTTTATTGGATGAACTTATCATCAATGACGATACGATTGACTTTTCTATTTTAGATGAAGATGAAATTGCAAAAGTTGATGAAATGTTGTCAAAAATCAAAGGCTTAACAATTACTAAGCCTACGAAACTGAACTATTTAATCACACTGAGTGACGATGAAAAAGCAATTGTAAAAGACTTATCTGTTTCACAAGCAGTAGAAACCATACGAAACCGACTGGATCAATTTGGTTTAGCAGAACCAACTGTTATACGACAAGGTGAAGCAGATATTGTGGTAGAACTTCCTGGTATTAAAAGTGCTGCCGAAGAAAAAGCAGCACGAGAGTTGATCTCTCAACCTGCCAATTTAGAGCTTATGGCAGTTGATGAAGATATTGCTGCACAAGTGTATCTTATGACACCGCAACAAGCCGCTCAATATGGGGCGATTATTTTAGAAAAATCGGATAATCCCAATGAAAAATATTTGGTCAAAGAGATTCCCATTTTAAATGGAGAACAAATTATCGATGCCCAAGTGGCGTTTGATCAATCCAATCAACCCATTATTAACTTTACGCTTAACTCAAGTGGAGCAAAGATTTTTGGAGATTTTACCGCCAATAATATTGGAAAACGATTGGCTGTGGTCTTAGATGGAAAAGTCTATTCTGCACCCAATATCAGAGAGCGAATTGGTGGAGGAAGTGGGCAAATCTCAGGTGGATTTACTTTATCAGAAGCTGGGAATGTAGCTATTGCTTTACGAAGTGGGGCATTACCTGCAAGTGTAAAACTTTTAGAAAAAAGAACGGTGGGACCAAGTTTAGGAGCTGATTCTATTCAAGCTTCTATGATGGCATTAATCGTTGGATTTGGTGTGGTTATGCTTTTTATGATGGCATATTACAAAGTGGCAGGAATTGTTGCTAATATTGCCTTGATTGTGAATATTTTTATTATCGTGGCAGTGATGGCAATGTTTGGGGCGACCTTGACGCTTCCGGGTATGGCTGGAATTGTCTTAACCATTGGTATGGCGGTTGATGCGAATGTTATTATAACCGAGCGAATTCGAGAGTTAATCAAAGAAGGGCACAGCGTTAAAAAAGCCATAGAAGATGGATATTCCAATGCCATTAGAGCCATTTTGGATTCTAATATTACCACCCTTTTGGTTGCCGTTATTTTATACGCATACGGAACAGGACCTGTAAAAGGCTTTGCAGTTACGATTTCTATTGGTATTTTAGCTTCGATGTTAACGGCTATTTTAGGAACGCATGGGATTTATGAAATGTTCATGAATAAGATTCAAAAATCTAAAAATCTTACCAATTGGTTTGGAGTGAAATAATGGAATTTTTTAAAACAGATAAAACATTTAATTTTATGGGCAAAAAATTGCCCTTTTTAGCGATTTCATTGATTTTATTTTTAGCATCAATTGGAATTATTTTTACTAAGGGTCTTAATTTTGGGATTGATTTTGCCGGAGGAACGCTTGTCCAAATCAAATACGATACCAAAGCACCTATTGATGACATCCGAAATATTTTAAAGCAAAAATCAGAGTTTGCCAATGCCAGTATTACTGAATTTGGTTCAGACGATGAAGTGGTTATTAGAATTACGGCATCATCTAATTCCGTTACGACTGATATCAGCGATGAAATGCACAAACTGTTAAGTGCAACAGGCAATTTTGAAATCAGAAGAGTCGATATGGTGGGTCCTAAAGTAGGCGATGAATTAAGAGAAAAAGGATTTATGGCACTGGGGTTGTCGTTTATCGTTATTTTAATGTATGTGAGTTTTCGATTTGAATATCGATTTGCAGTGGCTTCGGTTTTAGCATTAATCCATGACCTTGTTATTGCCATAGGTGCAATTTCATTATTTAATATTGAAGTCAATTTGGATATTTTAGCCGCTCTTCTCACGCTTTTGGGATACTCGATTAACGACACCATTATTGTATTTGACAGAATCCGAGAAAATATTCAAAACTCAAAAGATGATTTACTCGAAGATGTGATTAATACTTCCGTTTCACAAACTCTTGCACGAACAACTTTAACGTCGTTAACGACATTTTTTGTGGTACTGACGTTGTTTATTTTTGGAGGTGAAATTATCCACGGATTTGCCTTTACGTTAGTTGTAGGGCTTATTGTAGGAACATACTCTTCAATCTTTATTGCGTCATCTTTTTTAGTGCAACTTAATTTTTCTATTGAAAAATACAGAGCCAAAGAGGCTGAGAAAT
>JBAYZM010000097.1:0-8808 GCA_041672515.1 Arcobacteraceae bacterium | reverse complement strand
GGCTAAAAATGATAAAAAATATGAAGAAGCCATCAACTATTTTGAAGAGAGTATTCGTAATACTCGAAAAATAAGAAACAATGAAGCAGCCGAAGTATTTTATGAAATGATAAAATTGTATGAACTGACCAATAATAAAGTCATGTACGATGAAACATTGGGAAAATGCAAAGCTTTAGATGGTTCGACGACGAGTTTGTATAAAAAAATGTGTGACGAGTTGTAATGATCGATATTGATACCTTTTTAAACAGTATTAATGAAGATAATCTCATTTTGCCTTTTGGCAGAATCAAATATATTAGTACCACAACGATTACCGCAACGGGCTTAGAAGTTGCTGTTGGAGATATTGTAAAAATTGAGTCACAACAGCATATTTATACGGTTCTTGGAATGGTAGCATCGATTCAAAGCGATGATTTTACTGTTGTGCCTTTTTCTTTTATTGATGGTTTTCGAATTCATGATAAGGTATTTTTACAAAAAGATGGGTTATCCGTAAAAAGTGGTTATGGACTTTTAGGGCGTGTGGTAAATGCGTTGGGAGATCCTATTGATAACAAAGGGAAAATAACTAATTTAGAAGAACATTCCGCGATTAACAAAGTCTCTATGCCTGCACTTGAACGAGGAATCATCGACCAACGTTTTGCCACGGGAGTTAAAGCCATTGATGCCATGTTAACTTCTGGAAAAGGGCAAAAAGTAGGTATTTTTGCAGGAAGTGGTGTGGGAAAATCAACACTGATGGGGATGATTGTACGAGGTTGTGAAGCACAAATTAAAGTAGTGGCACTAATTGGGGAGCGAGGACGTGAGATTCCTGAGTTTATTCATTATAACTTAGAAAATAATTTGGAAAATACCATTATCATCGCCGCAACCAGTGATGAATCGGCTTTAATGCGAAAGTACGGAGCATTTACAGCTATGGCAATTGCAGAGTTTTTCAGAGATAAAGGACACGATGTTTTACTGATGATGGATTCAGTAACAAGGTTTGCCATGGCACAGCGTGAGATTGGATTAAGCACTGGAGAGCCCCCTGTAAGTCGTGGTTATCCGCCTTCGGTTTTTGCTCTTTTGCCCCAATTAATGGAGCGAGCAGGGAACAATAAAAAAGGTTCGATTACTGCTTTTTTTACAGTATTAGTGGATGGGGATGATATGAATGACCCCATTGCAGACCAAAGCCGTTCGATTTTAGATGGTCACATTGTTTTAACACGTGAGTTAACGGAACAAGGGTTTTATCCTCCTATTGATTTATTAAAATCAGCTTCACGGGTTATGGATAAAGTCGTAACCAAAGAACACTATAATGGATTTTTAAAGTTAAAAAGAGTATTATCATTGATAAAAGAGAATGAAGTGTTAGTTCGTGTAGGTGCGTATAAAACGGGTATGGACAAAGAGCTCGATAAAGCACTTGCCAGTAAAGAAAAAATCAGAGTGTTTTTAACTCAAGGTACACAAGAGAAGTATGATTTTGAAAAAATCGTAAGCCTATTCAAGGAGGTGACAAATGATTAATATAACCGACCAAATAATGTTTAACTTAGGTAATTTAGATAAAGAAAATCTAAGAATTACCTACCAAACTGCTACAGGAAAAATCCTTCAAAAAGGAAGTGATGATGGTGCTGTTTTTACAAAAGAGCTTTATTTTGATGATAAAATCAGAGTTTACCAAGGGGTACACGAACAAATTAAAAGAGCTATGACCCTCAATGATTCTGTGGATTCAACCTTAGCTAATGTCAAAGAAGAGCTGGATATTATTAAAAACAGTATGCTTAAAACACTCAATGCGGGGATGCAACCCAGTGATAAATTGGCCGTTGCAACTCAAATTGAAGGGATTAAAGAAAATTTCTTCACTTGGGCAAATACCAGTATCAACAATGAGTATATTTTTGCAGGCTCTAACTCAACGAAACAACCGTTTGTAAAAGATGCTAATGGTAAAATAAGTTACGTTGGAGACAATGTTTTAAAACAAGTTCCTGTTGAGCCAAACAGTTATCGAGATCGAGGAGTAACAGGGTTTGATGCCTTTATGTATACCTCAGACAGTGCAAAAGTGGGAGAACCCTTAGAATTTTTAGCCAGTGAAAGAATTGTAGACAATGATGGAAATACATGGGCATTTCCAGAGAGCAGTGGTGTGGGTGAAAAATTAGATTTTTTTGCAACAGATACCATTACCGATAACAATGGAACAACATGGACACTCAATGCCTTGGATTCTAAATTAGAAGATGGAAATGGTGCCTCTTTGGATTTGATCAAGTTGAATGGTGGTTATCAGTTTAAAAGTAACTTATCCGATGGTTTTCAAGATGGACTAGGAGTTAGTGTTACATCATTTAATGCAACTTCTGCCTCAGCACCTGCCTTAGAAATAAGACAATACGATCGATATGGAAACCTAACAGGACAAGTATTAGCAGTGACTGAGATTGATAACGGTGATGGAATAGTTGATGGTGGAGATGATACGGGTTTATTAGAACCAAAATATCGAACAGCCAACGTGAGTGACCCTGCTTTGATTTTAGAATCAAAACACAATATTTTTAATGATTTAGACGACATTATTACCACCCTTAATGGAAAAAGTTTAAGTGATGGAGTAACGCCTATAGAAGAAGCTGAACAAAATGATATTATTCGATCCATGTTAGATAAGATGACGGCAACCTTTGATGCTGTGAATATTGCGCATTCAAAAGTAGGTTCTCGTAATAAAATTATTCAAGACGCCAGCGTTAATATTTCAGCAAAAATAACCAACTTTAATATTTTATCGTTGGAGAATGGACAAATCAATTACGCTAAAGTGGCTATGGAAGCAAAAGCCTTAGAAATGACTTATACAGCGATGTATTCAACCATTGCAAAGATGAACAATCTTAATTTAGTCAATTTCTTAAAATAGTTTAGAAGTTATTTAGTATTACATGAATTTAAAAAGGATATTTTCAAAAGATTTAATTGTAGTTGGGTTATTTGTCTCAATATTAATGATTATTATTGTGCCATTACCAAAATTATTATTGGATTTCTTTTTGATTATATCCTTGAGTTTAGGTCTTTTGATTTTGTTAATATCCTTGTATATTCAAAAACCATCAGACCTCACCACCTTTCCAACCTTAATTTTAATCTTAGCCCTTTTTAGACTCGCTCTTAATATTGCCACAACACGATCTATTTTATCCGAAGGACACAATGGTCCAGAAGCAGTGAGTTCGATTATTTCTGCTTTTGGAGACTTTGTTGTGGGTGGAAATATGGTTATTGGGATTATCGTATTCATTATTTTAGTCTTAATTAATTTTATGGTAGTTACCAAAGGGGCTACAAGGGTTGCTGAAGTAACCGCACGATTTACACTCGACTCGATGCCCGGAAAACAAATGGCAATTGATGCGGATTTAAATGCGGGATTTATCGATGACAAAGAAGCTCAAATACGACGACACTCGTTGATTTCTGAAGCCAACTTTTATGGAGCCATGGATGGGTCTTCAAAGTTTGTAAAAGGGGATGCGGTTGCGGGTATTATTATTACATTGGTCAATTTAATTGGTGGTGTCTTAATTGGACTTTTTCAACACGATATGACCATTGCTGAAAGTGGTGAAGTCTATACCATTTTAACCATTGGTGATGGATTGGTGGCTCAAATCCCCGCATTGATTCTTTCAACAGCCACGGCGATTATTATCACTCGATCGAATTTAGATGAAGAACGATTTGCCAATCAATCGATTAATCAACTCTTTAAAGACAGTAAAGCTTTAATTTTAGTGGGGATTGGACTTTTCTTATTTGGACTAGTGCCGGGATTCCCAACCGGTATTTTAATGACCATGGGAATGTTGCTTTCTTTGATTGGATACATCATTTTTATGATAGACGATAAGCAAAACAATTCTATTACACGATTCTTTAAAACCAAAGAAGAACCTAAAACCATCCATGGTAAAGATTTAGATGAAATCAAAAAAGAGAAACTGGAATCTTCTCGAGGTAATGAAGAGCAAAATTTAGAATCGATTATGAAAATGGATGTATTGGAGTTGAAACTGGGGGTGCGTTTACTTCAATTGGTGCAAGGCAACTCAGAATTACTGGATAAAATTCGAGGTATAAGAAAATCTGTTGCCACCGAATTAGGGTTTGTAATTCCTCAAATACGAATTTCCGATGATGTGAATTTGCAACCCGATCAATATGCGTTGCATCTAAAACGAATTCCAATTATTAGTGGAAGTGTACAAGCTAAGAAATTCTTAGCAATGGGTGGAATAGGAAAAGATTCACTTAAAGGGTTAAAAGTTAAAGAACCCGTTTTTAATCTTGATGCCATTTGGATTGAAGAGAATTTAAAAGAAGAAGCCTTAATGAAAGGTTTTACGGTTGTGGATGCACCTACTATTATTTCAACCCATCTTTCTGAAACGATTAAAAAACACGCGGAAGATATTATTACACGACAAGATATTGTTGATATTATTGAAAGATTAAAGAAAGATTTTCCAATAGTTATTGATGAAGCGATGAAAATAACTTCGTATGGAACGTTGTTAAAAGTGTGTCGAGATTTATTGCATGAAAAAATCCCCATTGTCGATATGCTGACCATCATTGAAGCCATTGCCGATATTGCGGAGTTTACCAAAGCGCCGGATATTTTGCTTGAACACGTACGAAGTAAATTGTACCGATTGATTACACAACGTTTTAAAGGGGCAGATAATATTTTACATATTATTACCATTAAACCCGATTTAGAACAACAATTTATTGGCAAATTACAAGAACAGCATGGCGTTTCACAACTCATGCTCAGTATCGGAGAAATCAACTCTTTAGTCACCAAAACCAAAGAGTTAATCGAAAAAATCGACGCCAAAGGAATACCTAAAATGTGTATGGTAGTTGACCCATTATTGCGAAAACGAATTTCAGAAATTTATGAAAAATTTGGACTTCAAGTAGCCGTTTTAAGTCATGCCGAATTGGATTCAAAAGCCAATTTTGCTATTGAAGGTACGTTAGAATTTTAAGAAAGTCTAGCCATTAAGGAAAAAAAATGAAGATTTTATTAGTAGTATCAATTTTTATGGGTACGCTTTTTGCCAATGAGTATTATGCCAAAGTTGAACCCATTCAAAGTTATGTCATAAAAGCGGCTGTAAGTGGTGAAGTGGTTTATACCAATGAAGCGATTGAGGGAGAATTTGCACAAAACAGTGTGATTGTAGAACTTGATTCAGCAGTTGACAGAGTCGATTTAGAGCAAACTCAAAATAAATTGGCATTATTTAAACAAATGATAGAAATTGAACACAACAATTATGAACGACTTAAAAAAGTCACCACGCGTTCAGATTTTGACAAAGATTCACAACTGTTAAAATCACTGAATTTACAATCGACAAAAGCCGATTTAGTGATTAAAATCGCCCAACTGCAAGAGAGTATTGCCAATAAAAAATTGATTGAGAAAAACCGATATATTTACAGTATCAGTGTTAAAAAAGGCGATTACGTCAATGCAGGAACTTTGTTGTACGAAGCCAAAGATTTATCCAAAGGAAAAGTTGAAGTCTTTGTTCCCATAGCTGATGCAGCAACGCTGATGAGTAAACAAATTGTACTTAACAATGAACCTACAAACTTAAAAATTGATAAAATGTACAAAGTGGCGGATGCTAAAAATATCTCGGCATATAAAGTAGAAATTATTATAGATGAGCCCAAAGAGTTCTCTTCTTTACTCAAAATAGAATTTAAATAGGACAATGCAGTTTTCTTGAATTACCGTGAACTTTTTAAAACTCATCCCGTGGTTGGGCAACTTTCGCTTCTACAACTCATAGCCTATTTTGGAGCTTGGTTTTCCAATGTGGCAATTTATACCATGCTTGTGCAGTTTGGTTCATCGGATTTTGCCATTTCAGTTGTAGCTGCCATGCATTTAATTCCAGCGGTTATCATTGCCCCTTTTTCAGGTGTAATTATTGATAAATTTCGATTAAAACCGTTGATGTTTACTCTTTTATGCACAGAACTTGCCATGACTTTGCTGTTTTTAACCATCAACGATAAATCAGATTTATGGCTATTAATGATACTTATATTCATTCGGATGGCAAGTGCATCGATGTTTTTTTCAACAGAAATGTCATTGCTTCCTAAACTTCTTTCAGGCATTGCTTTACAAAAAGCCAATGAAGTACACTCGATTATTTGGTCGTTTACCTTTGCAGTGGGAATGGCTTTGAGTGGATTTATTGTCAATGCCTATGGGGTGAAAGTAGCAATTGTATTGGATGCACTTTTTTTTGTTATTGCCATTGTTGTTTTTTTAAATATCAATTTCAAAGTCGAAATTATTCACACCAAAGAAAAATTTATGCGTATGATAAAAGATGGATTTTATTACATTAAAAGCAATAAAATGGTGATGCATTTAATTTTATTGCATTCAAGTGTGGGTATTACCTCTTTTGACGCATTGGTTACGTTATTGGCAAAAAATGAGTACAAATATGTCATTGCTGTTCCTTTAGCCATTGGAATAACCAATGCTGTTCGAGCCGTGGCTTTAATGATTGGACCTCTTATTATAAGTAATTGGGTGACAAAAGAGAATCTTTTTTATCTTTTTATTTTTCAAGGAGCAACCATAATTTTGTGGGGAATATTCCAGTTTAACTTTTATTTGGCATTGGTTGCCATATTTTTGACAGGTTTTACGACAACGACTATTTGGTCAATGACTTATGCCTTTATCCAAGAAAATGTAGAACAACGCTATTTAGGGAGAGTTATTTCGTATAACGACATGATTTTTATGCTTTCAAACGTCATTACAACTTTGTTTATTGGTTTAATGGCAAGTTTAATAACTCTTGATATAATAACAGTATTACTTGGCGTTGCGTTTTTTGTAGTGGCGTTATATTACAAAAGGATTGTATCTTGCATATAGAAACAAAAGTTTTGCTCTTAGGAATCTTAAAAAAAGAGAGTGATGAAACACTTCATGACGTCGTTCTAAAATTGGAGCAATCCAGAGTTTTTACATTAAAAGAGGGCAAAAAACTTTTAAAGGGTTTGAAAAATGATGGTTTTATTGTAGAGAATAATCTTACAATAAAAGGTGAGCTAGAAGCCAAATCAATCGAAAAAGAGTTCAAAATATAGCATGTTTAATGAAAAAAATTTACCCAAATTAATTCTTATTACTCCCATATGTTTTATGGCACTTATTTTAGTTATTGCCACTTATATACAAATAATTGATTTTAATATGGTGTATGAAGAAGAGACACAACAACTCCAACAAATCGCTTTAAACAACGATATTTCCAATAAAAAAATAGAGAAACTCATCCAAGATAAAGCCATTATGAAAAAAGCTACAATTGAAAAAATTGTTGTAGTTTCCTTTCTTATTCTTATTCTTATGTCTTTGGTTGCTTTAGTTATTTCAAAAAAAATGACCTTGCTTTTAAACAGATACAAAGAGGATATTGAAAAGAGTAAAAATGAACTTTTAAATACCAATTTATATTTGGAAGAGAAGATTCAAGATAAAACAAAAAAACTGGAGAAATTTAATAAAAAGTTAAAAAATGAGATTGAAAAAGAGGTTTTAAAAAGCCGACAAAAAGACAGTGTGCTGTTTCAACAATCCAAAATGGCAGCCATTGGAGAGATGCTTGAAAACATTGCCCACCAATGGCGACAACCCTTAAGTACCATTTCAACCATTGCAAGTGGCATTGCTTTGAAATTAGAATACAATATTTTTAACCAAGATGAAGCGAAAAATGAGTTACGTCATATTGTTGATACGACTAAAAAACTCTCTAATACCATTGATTATTTTCAAAAATATTTCTCAAAAAGCAACGTGTTTGAAGATTTTAATTTAAGTGATATCATCAAGTCTAATTTGGCTTTTTTAGAAATTGCAATGAAAAGCCATCATATTGATATCGTGACTAATTTTAAAGATGATATTACGATTTTTGGATTAAAAAATGAGTTTGCCCAAGCGCTGATGAATATTTTAAATAATGCCAAAGATGCGTTAATCCAAAATGTCGATGTAAAGTACAAACGAATTATTAGTGTGGATTTGTACAAAGAAAAAGGCAAAACCATTATTGATATTACCGATAATGCCGGTGGAATTCCCGAAGATATTATCGATAAAATATTTGACCCTTATTTTACGACCAAACATAAAGCCGAAGGCGTTGGTATTGGTCTTTATATGTCTCAAGAAATCATAGTCAAACATATGAAAGGGGCATTAAACGTTCAAAACCAAAGTTTTACTTTGGATGGAAGCGATTATAAAGGCGCTAAGTTTACTATCATTTTAGACCTCCAAGAACAAAGTAATTAGTTGGAAGTGAGTGGTGAGAAGTGAAAAGTGAGTTGTAATTACCTCTTACCATTTACCACTCACTACTTACGTTAAAGGTACTTAATTTTCCCAAAATAGGCTTCATAAAAAGGAAGAGTGATTTTTGAAAACTCTTCCTTGTCTTTGTACAAATTAACATACCAATCAAACGTAATATTTCTATTTTTTAAAGCTTCCATCGACAATAAAGTGTCGTTGATACTGCCCAAATTGCTGGGAACAATTAAAATGGCTTTGGCATTTAACTCTTGAATTAAATCAATCATAAAATACTCTTTTAAAATGGGTACCATCAAACCACCCGCACCTTCAATAATCAAAATATCGCAAAACTGCAGTAAGTAGTG
>JBAYZM010000096.1:0-8905 GCA_041672515.1 Arcobacteraceae bacterium | reverse complement strand
CCCCATCGTTATAAACCACTAAATTTGAAATATTATCCATAATTCAACCTTTTTAGAATTTCTCAAACATTATCATAAAAATTGAATCAGATTAAAAAATATTACAAATTGTCATCTTTTTGTTTTATTATAACAATGCCTCAAACCTCCACTCTCCTCTTATTCTCAATCATATACGGATACTCCATATGTTTTGCTGTAGCTTTTGCAACTTCCTCACCGTAATATCGTTTGACAATATGCAACGCCATATCAATCCCTGCTGAAATACCTGCACTGGTGATAATATTGCCATCTTCTACAAAGTGTTTATCAAAACAGACTTTGACATTTTTAAATTCATTTTCCAATCGTTCTAAACTTTTCCAATGTGTTGTTGCATTTAAGCCTTCAAGCAATTTGGCATTGGCTAAAATAAGTGAGCCTGTACAAACAGAGGTCAAAAGTTCAACCTCTTTTGCTTTTTGTTGGATAAAATCCAACACGTTTTCATCGTACATCAGTTTTCTCGTACCCATTCCACCGGGAACGATTAAGATATCAAGCCTTGGGCATGTTTCAAAATCAAAATCGGGTATGACTTTCATATTACCTTTGGTAAAAACAACCTCTTTGGTCATTGATATAAGTTTAACATCAAAAGGCGAAAGGCTTTCCCCTCTTTTGGACTCATCGAGTCTTGCCACACTTAGCACTTCAAAAGGTCCACAAAAATCTAAAACTTCAATATCATTAAAAACTAAGATTCCGACTGTTTTTTGCATATTTTTCCTTAAAGCAAATATCTGTTTATAGTATTAAATTATAACTTATTTATCATTTTATCACTATCCAAACTATTTGTGAAAAGGAAATTTATTTTTTCAAAGGAGTAAAAAGAAGAGAGAAATGGTTAAGTCATACGTTTACTATTGAATTTGGTCAAAAAGTATGGAAAGTTCCATACTTTTTCTTTTTTTATCCCAGATTTTGCTCTACAAAATCCCAGTTTACGAGTTTCCAAAAATTTTCTAAATATTTGGGTCGGGCATTTCTTACATCGATATAATACGCGTGTTCCCACACATCACAGACCAAAAGAGGTTTAAGATTGTCTGTTAATGGATTTGCCGCATTAGAAGTGGTGATAATTTTTAAGGCTTTGTTTTCATCTTGAACCAACCAAGCCCAACCTGAGCCAAAATGCCCAACGGCTTTTGCGGTAAACTCTTCTTTAAACTTTTCAACGGAACCAAAAGCTTGAGTTAAAGCGGTTTCAACTTTTGAAGAAATTGCTGTTTGATTTGGCGTTAAACTTTGCCAAAAGAAGTCGTGATTATAAACTTGTGCAGCATTGTTAAAAAGTCCACCCTCTGAGCCTAACACGATTTCAACCAAAGTTGAATTTTCAAATTTGGTTCCTGCGATTAAATTGTTTAAATTATTCACATACGTTTGATGGTGTTTTCCATAGTGATACTCCAACGTCTCTTTTGACATCAAAGGTTCCAAAGCATCTTGTGCATACGGTAAGGTCATAAGTTCATGTTTCATGGTACATCCTTTTAGAATAGTTTTTTATCTGTTAAAGAGTACTCTTTTTTTGATATTGTTTGTCTTAGTTAAAAAAGTATTTGATTTTTTTAAAAAAAATAGCCCGAAAGCTATCTTTTTTATGCGAACGCAGGTTCTAAGAAAGGAATAATCTGTTTTTTTCTGCTTAAACAACCATCTATCCAAACTTTACCATCGACAAGTTTGCAGTTGAAGGCTTTTTCAAAAATTGAAGAATCTTGTGATGACACCAACACTTCACTTCCTTCTTTCATAATATCCGTTAAAATCAAACAGGCGGTGTGTAAGTTTTCTTCTTCTCTTAATTTCTCTAAATCTGCTTGAAGTTCACTTTTTACTTCATCAAAAATCGACAAATCTATCACTTCTAATTGCCCAATACCTACTTGATTTCCATGCATATCAAAGGGTTTGTAATCTCTTAAAATCAATTCCCTTGCACTCACACCACTTACGGCTGATTTGACTTTAAACATCTCCATTCCTAAAGCTGCAAAATCTTCAATGCCTGCAATTTGTGCCAACTCTTTGACAACTTTAATGTCTAAATCCGTACATGTGGGGGATTTAAAAATTACCGTGTCAGATAAAATGGCACACATCATAATACTTGCAATATTTTTAGGAATTTCCACTTTGTGATAATCGTACATCTCTTTGACAATTGTATTGGTGCAACCCACAGGTCGAATCCAACATTCAAGGGGTGTTGATGTGGTTAAATCACCCAATTTGTGGTGATCTACAATGCCCACAATCGTGGCTTTGTCAATATCTTTAGGCGCTTGTGCGATGTCTGAATAATCGGTAATAAACAATTCTTCACCTGCAAATGAAGTTTTAAGTTCAGGAGCTGCAAAACCAAATTTGTTTAAGATAAATTGTGTTTCAGGATTAAGCTCACCTTGTCGTGCAGGAATTGCTTTTCGTCCAATTTGGTTGAGTAAATACGCCAATGAAATGGCAGAACAAATAGAGTCTGAATCGGGAGTGGTGTGTCCACAAGTATAAATTGCCATACGTCTTCCTATAATTTTTTTGCCATTTTATCTAAAGTATAGTTAGGGAAGTTTTAAATATACTATTTAATCCAATAAAAGGAAGTTTCGTATGAAAAAACTCTATCTCATTCGCCATGCCAAATCATCATGGAGCGATGTTCTCTTAGATGATTTTGAGCGTCCGTTAAACCAACGTGGTGAAAAAAATGCCCCTTTTATGGCAAACATACTCTTGCAACACCACATTTTCCCAGATGTCATCGTTTCATCACCTGCAAAACGTGCCAAAACTACGGCTGAGATTTTTGCACACACGCTTGGCTATTCCAAAGAAATTGTGTGGAATAAAGCTTTGTATTTAACTTCACCCAAAACGCTTTTAAATATTTTACACACCACATCAAATGAGTACAATACCGTTTTTGTTTTTGGACACAATCCAGAATTCACCGAATTTGCCAATACCATAAGTGGTGAAACGATTGAAAATATTCCTACGTGTGGTATAGTTGGGTTTGAACTTTTTGGGAATAATTGGAACAGTTTAAAAGCAAATAGCGCCAAACTAATTTTCTTTGAGTATCCTAAAAAATATAATTAGTGCTATAATTTTTCTATACAAAGGAGTTACAATGATACAAAAAGATTTACAAACGGCATTAATAGAGCAGTTAAACCGAGAGTTTCATTCGGCATACATCTATTTAGGAATGAGTGCATATTGTTCCAAAGAGGGTTTTAATGGTGCTTCAAATTGGTTTTTGGTGCAATACCAAGAAGAAGTTGTCCATGCCATGAAATTGTTTAAATATCTTGAAGACCAAAAAGTTGAGATTCAACTTCCCGTTATCCAAAGTGTGAGTGTTGAGTTTGCTTCACTTTTAGAAGTGTTCCAAAAATCACTTGCACACGAACAATACATGACCCAAAATTTAAATAACCTATCTGATATTTCGATGAAAGAAAAAGATCATGCCACATACAATTTACTGCAATGGTATGTAACAGAACAAGTCGAAGAAGAGTCCAATGTCAGCGCAATTATTGACCACATTAAACTCGTGGGAGACAATGGTTATGGGCTTTATACGATTGATAAAGAGTTAGCATTAAGAGTCTTTGTTGACCCAACTGCCCCCAAAGCATAAATAAGAGATTTTCTCTTATTTATAGCAGTAATCCCCCAATAAGTTTAAGCGCCAACAAAGAGAGTAAGACTTTTAAAACCAACGTAAACTTTTCACCTTTAATCGTGTGTCGCAGTTTCGTTCCTAAAAAACTGCCTAAAACGGCTCCCACAATCATGGCAATAATAATGGCAAGATAATCAAAAAAAACAAAACCAAAATAGATAAAAACAAAAACTTTTAAAATATGGGTAATACTCATTAGAGCAGCCCCCGTGGCTACGACTTTATCTTTGTCTTTAAAATCTTTTAAAAGCAACGTCATAGTCAGTGGTCCGGTTGCTCCAACAACCATGGAAAGCCCCGTTTGAAAAAATCCCGCTAAAAAGTAGCTCTCATAGCGTTTAATTTTTTCATTAAACTTTTCACTCCACAAAGAAAGCAAAATATACACCCCAATAAACAAAGGCACATACTCTAAAGAAACCATATTTAAAATCGAAGCAAACACGGCAATGCCAGCAAATGAGCCTATTAAAAATTTTGGGATAACTTCATATTGCACATCTTTGTAGCCAAAAAAGGCACGGCTCAGATTGCTGGACATTTGAGTCAATCCATGCACCGGAATAAGTGCATTTAAGGGTAAAAAAGAGGGCAAAATAGCAATCAGCATCATGCCACCACCAATGCCAACAATCCCTGCAATCGTGGAAGTTGCCAATGAAATAAAAAAAAGTGTGAGTTCTAACATCGTTGTGTCTGTCCTTTTAAAATCCGCGTAACCACGTAGGAGTGAGTAATTGGGTATTATTAATAGCCAAATGCAACTCTTCGATTAAACGCTTTTTATCTTTAGGTAAAGTACCAGCAAGTGCAAAAGAGTTTGAAGCATGGTTAGAACGAAAGATGACCGCATTGGTTGGATTTAATGACTCTAAAAAGAGTAACTGTTCTTTGAGCATCTCTTGGTCATTGAGCCACTCAAAACTGTTATCAAACTTTTTATAAAATTGTTCTTCTTTGGTTTGTTGAACCCCTAATTGCAAAGTGGAAAGATAATTCAACGTCGTTTCATTGACCAGTTGGGCAGTTTGTGTGGCGTGTTCACGTGAGTATTTTTTGCCTCCTACTCCTAAAATAACCGTTGCGGATATTTTCATTCCAGCGCGCGATGCTTTATTTAATCCCTCTTTCATTTTCTCAAACGTTGTTCCTTTTTGTATGCGTTTAAGCAGTTCATTGCTTCCTGTTTCAATGCCAAAATAGATAAGTTTAAGCCCTGCACTATGGAGTTGTGCGAGTTCTTCTTTGTTTTTTTGTTCTAAGTTGATAACAGAAGCATAGGAACTTATTCGTCGTAGAGAAGAAAATTTTCGATGTAAATACTCTAAAACCGTTAAAAGTGTCGAAATGTTAACTGCCATTGCATCGCCATCGGCTAAAAATATTTTATGTGCATGGGGATAGAGTTGGGCTAAAGTGTCAATATCTTTAAAAATTTCTTGCAACGATTTTTCACGGTATGTTTTGGTTTCATACATCGAACAAAACGTGCATGCATTGTAGCTGCAACCGTGGGTTATTTGTAAAATAATATTGTTTGCCTCAGAAGGTGGTCGAAACAGAGGTTGACTATAATAAAGCATTAACTTTTCCTTGATATAATCCTAAACGGGTATATTAGCTGTATTATAATAACAAAATACTATAATAACGCCATTATTTTAAAAGGATATCACTTTCCAATGAACAACATAGACTATTTTTTCAGCCGTCTGATTCGATTTAGCATACTTTTTTTTGTTTTATACCTTATTTTTACCAACTTTGGAATCTTTTTGATGATTATCATTACGCTCGTCGTAGTGGGATATTTTTTCATTTACAAAAAAATTAAAAAACTCAAAGAGCAACAAGCCCATTTCCAATTTCATTTTAATGCCAAAGATTTTCAAAACAGTTCTCATGATTTTAAAGGATTTCGATTTGAAGATTTCCAACGTTTTCAAAGTGGCAACTTCCAAACTCAACCCCGATTTGATGAAGTACAAAAAGCCAAAGAATTTTTTGGATTTAGCCATGCACCCACAAAAGAAGAGATAAAAAAACGGTACAAAGAGCTTGCACGACAATATCATCCCGATATTAATGACCAAGATGATACCAAAATGAAAGAGCTTAATCACTACCGTGATGTTTTGATGAAAACGGTACAATAAGGTTCATTTTAAAATGTTCCTGCAAAAACTGTATCGCTTTTTCTTTTTTTCAGTCCTAATTTCCATTTGCTTACTTTTGTATAATTGGTATAAAGATGATGAGTTTGACAATAACCCCATTTCGCAAGAACTGGAACAACAAATTTTTCTTAAGAAAGAGCAAACGCGTCAACTCTTGCAACGCCATTATAATATTTCATTAAATGTTCCCATCATTGTTTCTGATAAATTGCCCAGTTCTCTTTATGGTGTTGCCGTGTTTACAAACGATGAAAAAATTCTCATTTACTTAAACAAAAAACGGTTTAAAGAGAGTCGTTCTTATATGATTGATTATGTCATTCCACACGAATATGCACATGCTGTGATGTTTCATTTAAAAGAGTTTTCAAAAGAACAAAGTGGTCACTCAGAGAAATGGGAATCAATTTGCAAAAATCTCAATGGAAAAAAATGTGATAGATTTGTAGATAATCATGATATTATTATAGGAAAAACTGGATTCTAAACGGAAAAGAGGGAAAGCTCTTCTCTTTTCTCGCTTAAGTCATAAGTAACCACTTACTTATGTTATCACTGTGCTGTGAATCTTTATACTTATGGTTTTGTTGTCTTAACAATACTAAAAATGTTCAACCTTCGTCATTAACACCTCCTATTGTTGGTTACCATAATTATAACATCTTTCAAGATTAACTTTTGCTTAATTTTGACTCAAATTTTGAAAAAAACAACTTTAATCATGTCCATATACAAAGCAATAATTGGATAAAATCACATCATGAATTTAGAAGAAAAACTCAAACAACTGCCTTCCAACTCTGGGGTCTATCAATATTTTGATAAAGAGGGACATTTGCTTTATATTGGAAAAGCAAAAATACTTAAAAACAGAGTCAAATCCTATTTTAAATTTATGCCCACCATTGCACCTGCTGATAAGCTAGGTCCAAGAATTTATAAAATGATTTCAGAAGTTCAAAACGTGGATTGGATTGTTGTACCCAACGAACACGATGCGTTGATTTTAGAGAACTCTTTGATTAAACAACTCAAACCCAAATACAATATTTTATTGCGAGATGATAAAACCTATCCCTATATTTACATCGATTTAAGTGAAGATTTTCCGCGACTGGAAATTACCCGACGGGTGTTAAAAGGAAGTCAAATTAAATATTTTGGCCCTTATTCCAGTGGAGCACGTGATATTTTAGACTCCATTTATGAAATTGTGCCATTGGTTCAAAAAAAAGCGTGTATCAAAGGCAAAGTTGCTTGTTTGTTTTATCAAATCAAAAAGTGTTTGGCGCCTTGTGAGGGAAAAATAAGCCAAGAAGCCTATAAAAAAATTGTCGATGAAGCATTGGAATATATTTACAATAAAACCAAACTTTTAGCCAAACTCAATACGAAAATGCAAGAGTACTCTATTGATTTTCGTTTTGAAGAAGCGATGATTATTCGTGATAGAATTAAAACCATAGAAAAATCGCAAATCAAAACAGGAATGGATTTAGCCAGCAATGAAAACTTGGATGTATTTGCCATAACCCAAGGTTTCAAAAAAGCAGTGATTGTGCGGATGTTTATTCGAGATGGAAAACTGGCCTCTTCAAGCCATGATTTTGTCAAGTTAGACTTCTATGAGGAAAATGCTACGGTTGATTTAGAAGAGGCTTATAAACGTGCTATTATTAACTACTATAACCATGAAATTCCTCTTTTACCCAAAGAAGTGTTGATTGCTTTTGAACTGGAAGAAAAAGAAGAATTGGAAAACTTTTTACACGATAAATTTCATAAAAAAATTCCGATTGTTTTTCCAAAAGTGGGAAAGAAAAAAGATTTAATCGATATTGCTTTCAATAATTGTGAAGAGCTTTTACGTCTTGAAAACTCAAAAAACAACACCACGTTATACGATGAACTGCAAAAATTGTTTACGCTTCAAAGAGTGCCTAAACGCATAGAGTGTTTTGATAACTCTCACCTAATGGGACAAGCGTGTGTGGGAGCAATGGTTGTTTGGGAAGATAAATTTCTAAAAGAAGATTTTAGACACTACAATTTAGAAGCCCTCGATGAATATGCTCAAATGAAAGAGATGCTGACACGAAGAGTCGAAAGTTTTGAAAAAAATCCAGCCCCTGATTTGTGGATATTAGATGGAGGTTCAACGCTGTTAAAATTGGCGTACGATATTATCCAATCCGTGGGAGTAAATCTTGACATCATCGCCATTGCCAAGGAAAAAGTCGATGCAAAAGCCCACCGAGCCAAAGGGGCTGCAAAAGATATTTTGCACTATAAAAGTAACAATGAATACAAAGAGTTAAAACTTAGCCCCAGCGACCAACGACTTCACTTTGTGCAACGTCAAAGAGATGAAGCGCACCGATTTGTCATTGCGTTTCATAAAAAACAAAAACGCAAAGAAGACAAACAAATTTCACTGCTTCAACTGCACGGTATTGGGGAAGCGAAGGTAAAAAAACTGCTTTTATATTTTGGAACATTTGATGCCATAAAAAATGCAAATTTTGAAACGCTCAAAGAGGTTTTAAACGAAAAAGATGCTATTGTTTTATCCAATCATTTTAACTCAACTCAACACATGGAATAGCTTTGTCAAAAATAGTCATAAACAAATCACATCTTTTTCACAATTTACGCTTAGTCGAAGAAAAAATCAAAGACAGAAATAAAATTGCCGTCGTTTTAAAAGACAATGCCTATGGTCATGGAATTGTAGAAATCGCTCAACTTTCTCAAGAATATGGAGTCAAAAATGCGGTGGTACGTACTCTTGAAGAAGCCGAATCTATTGTGACTTTTTTTGACAATATCTTAATATTAGCTGATAAAGCACCTACGACTTATTCACATACTTTTCACATAGCCGTAAACAGCCTTGATGCACTGCAACAAATACCAGAAAATACTAAAATACACCTTAAAGTAGACAGTGGTATGCACCGAAATGGAATATCACCCAATG
>JBAYZM010000095.1:0-8965 GCA_041672515.1 Arcobacteraceae bacterium | reverse complement strand
GGACTCATTGTTCAAATAGGAGAATGGGTATTGCAAGAAGCGTGTAAACAAGCCGCTATTTGGAACAACGAGGGAAAAAATATTGTGGTTGCAGTAAATATTTCAGCCGTACAATTTAAACGGGGGAATTTGGTCGAAGTCGTTAAAAAGGCTTTAAAAGTTTCGGGACTCAATCCAAAATATTTGGAACTGGAACTGACCGAATCCATTTTAATCAGTGACACAGAAAGTGTTTTAAATACAGTTAAAGTCATCAAAGAAATGGGCGTTTTACTCTCTATTGATGATTTTGGTACAGGATACTCTTCTTTATCGTACTTAAAACGCTTTGCGGTTGATAAACTTAAAATTGACCAATCTTTTGTACGTGATATTATCAAAGATAAAGATGATGCCACTATTGTAAAAACCATTATTCAAATGGCAAAAAGTTTCAATCTAAAAGCAATAGCCGAAGGGGTAGAAAATGAGGCAGTATTAAGCATGCTACATGAATTTGGATGCGACGAAGTACAAGGGTACTATTTTGCAAAACCTATGATTGCGTATGAATTTGAGCATTATTATGAACAAAGAATTAACTAAAAAAAGGACAAGTAAGTCATGATTTACGGGATTAATAAAAATGAAAATTAAACAAAAACTTATGCTTTCAATAGGAGCTATTATACTTACGTTTGGGATTGGTACGGCAATAACTGTACACGAACTCAAAGATGTTAAAGATATTAGTACATTAACAGGAGAGGAAACCGTTCCGTTTGCTTTACTTGCTGCGGATACGAAATTTCAAAGTTGCCAAATCCAACAGTTCGTCACCGATGCCTCTTTAACGCAAGACAAAGAAGTCATCAAAGAAGCAGAAAAGGCATATGCAAATTTTTTAAACAACTTATCAAAATTTGAAAAAATGTTTAAAGATGAAAACGATATGGAATCTTTAGTGACCGTCAATGAAGCCAAACAGAAAGCTTCAAAGTTACTCGAAGTGGGAAAACATATGACTACACAATATGCCACAAGTAAAGAATCGGGTGATGTTGTTATGGAAGAACTTGATAAAATCACTGAAGATTTAGCCGTTATTGTTGATAAGTTAAAAGCTGAACAATCCAATGAGGCTACGTCAAACTCTTTATTGGTAATTGAAAAATCCAATAATACGTTAATGATTTCTCTTATTTTAGGTTTAGTCGGTACCGTTATTGGAATAGCAATTGGTATATTCTTAACCAAACAAATTACCAACTCTTTAGAGCATTTTAAGACAGGACTGTTAAGCTTCTTTGCATACTTAAACCGAGAGAGTGAAAAAACGCATTTAATTGAAATAGATACCAAAGATGAGTTTGGAGAGATGGCAGAAGTGGTCAATGCCAATATCCTTCAAACGCAAAAAAACATAGAAGAAGACCGAAAACTCATTGATGAAACCATTGCAGTGTTAAGTGAATTTGAACAAGGTGATTTATGCCAACGACTTGACATGAACGTTTCAAATCCGGCATTAATGCAGTTAAAAGAAGTCTTAAATAAAATGGCAGACAACTTAGAAACCAATATTGATAATGTGTTGCATATTATTGAAGAGTACTCTTCGTATCACTACTTAAATAAAATCGATACCAAATATTTAAAAGAGCATTTATTAAAACTGGCCAGTGGAGTCAATGGTTTGGGAGACTCTATTACGCAAATGCTTTTAGAGAATAAAATCAATGGTCTCACACTTGATGAAAGCTCTAATATATTGTTGGTCAACGTGGATAAATTGAATCAAAGTTCCAATGAAGCGGCAACTTCATTAGAAGAAACCGCCGCAGCTTTAGAGCAAATTACTTCCAATATAAGACACAACACTGAAAGTATTGCCCAAATGTCCAACTTTTCTAATAATGTTACCGATTCAGCTAAAGACGGTGAAAAGTTAGCCAACCAAACCACCGTGGCAATGGAAGAGATTAACACTCAAGTTACGGCTATTAATGAAGCCATTTCCGTGATTGACCAAATTGCATTTCAAACGAATATTCTCTCACTCAATGCAGCCGTTGAAGCAGCCACTGCAGGTGAAGCCGGAAAAGGGTTTGCCGTTGTTGCACAAGAGGTACGAAACCTTGCAGCACGAAGTGCGGAAGCGGCTAAAGAGATTAAAAGTTTGGTTGAAAATGCTACTTCAAAAGCCAACGATGGTAAAAATATTGCAGGCAATATGATTGAAGGGTATAAAAAACTCAATGAAAATATTGGCAAAACCATCAGTTTAATTTCCGATATTGAAAATGCTTCCAAAGAACAACTCAGCGGAATTGAACAAATCAATGACGCCGTAACCGCATTAGACCGACAAACTCAAGAAAATGCCATGGTTGCTTCACAAACGCACGATGTAGCAGTTTTAACGGATCAAATCGCCAAACTGGTTGTAAGCGATGCGGATTCTAAAGAGTTTAAAGGCAGAGAAACAGCAAAAGCAAAACCTATGGCTCCGCAAAAAAAAGAAGAAAAAAGAGTTGAAAAATTAAAACCTAAAGCAGACAAACCAAAAATTAATCTCGCTAAAGAACAAAAAGTAAAAACCAAAAAAGAGATTAAAGACGATTGGGAAACATTTTAGACTTTTATGGAAAGTCTCACAGAAAAGTGAAAGAAAAAACACCGTTTCATCTAAAACAAGCCCGACATGTATCAAAGAAATCCCACTGGAGTTGTGAAGAGTTGTACGTTAGTACTCTCTTTGACACAAGTCGGGATTCCTATTTTTCCCAATATAACTCATAGCAAATATATGAATAAACTCTATTGTAATATTGTTTAAAATAGAAACTTAACAATATTAAATATAAACTACATCTGAATATTGTTTTATTTCATAAATAATGTTATAATCAAATAAACAATACCTAGATAGAGTTTATAAAGGGATATAACATGCCAAAAGTTGTCAAGACAAGTCAAAAACCCCTATCAAATAGTATAAAGTCTATGAAAGATTTGGGTGAACACATCCTATACCAAAGAACAAAACTCCAACTCTCACGACAAAGTGCAGCTGATTTGTGTGCCATCAACTATAAAACATTGGAAAATATAGAAAAAGGAAATGACAGCTGTCATATTTCAAATGTACTTCAAGTGGCACATATGTTGGGGCTTGATATTAAAGTGGAGGAAAAATAGATGCAACATCATTTAAATATATTTTTCAATACCACTAAAGTTGGAATACTCTTTTATGATAGTCAATCAAATGAATTTAATTTAAAGTATGATGAACGTTGGATACAAAATGGTTTTGCAATATCCAATATATTGGGATTTGATGATAACTTTAAATCAATCGATATAAAAAACTTTATTGAAAACCTCTTGCCAGAAGGCGATGGACTAGATAGAGTGGTTAACTATTTACAAATATCAAAAAATAATAAATTTGCCCTATTAAATGCAATCGGAGAGGAAACTTCAGGGGCATTCTCTTTTATCAAAGAGGATGAAGTGGATAGTTCAAAAACCTCTTTTAGAAAGATCAGCAATGAAGAATTAACCCAAAGGATACAACAAAGAAAAGAGATGCCCATAACAATTTGGGATGAAAAACCAAGACTAAGCGTGGCAGGGGTACAAGAAAAATTGCCAATATGCAAACTTGAAGGAAAATATGGTTTAGCCTCGGGACAACTGTGTTCAACTCATATTTTAAAATTTGATAAAGCGGGTGAAAATCTGGTCTTAAATGAATATTTTTCATTGAAATTGGCAAAAATAGCTGGATTGAATATAGCCAATGCAGAAATCAAAAAGTTTGGGGATGAATTGGTTTTGGAAGTTGAAAGATTTGATAGAAAAATAGTATCAAATAGAAATATAGAAAAAATACATATTATCGATTCGTGTCAAGCGTTAAGTTTACCAACATCTTTCAAATACGAAAGAAACTTTGGTAATGGACGAGATGTCAAAGATATACGAGAAGGGGTGAGTTTTCAAAAACTGGACTCTTTATCAAATAAAGTGAAAATTCCGATATTGGCTAAAAAAACTCTTCTTGAGTGGACAATTGTAAATCTTATTTTAGGAAACAGTGATGCTCATGGCAAAAACATATCTTATTTTGTCGATAAATCGGGTTTGAAAATAACTCCTTTTTATGATATCGTGAATATCTCTTTGTATGAAGACCGATATGATACTTCTCTTGCTATGGCAATAGATGATGAATTTATTGTATCTGCTTTGAGTGCTTATGATATAGCCACTCACTGTCAAAATCTCAATCTTACCCCAAAAACTTTTTATGACAGTTTTAAAATAATAGTGAAAAAAATAGAAAACAAACTGTTGTCAAATGAGATTGAAGAAATATCAAAATATGACCCAACATTTGCCAAAAAATATACAAAAAATATATTAGCAAGAACAGAGATACTCAAAAAAATTGTAAAAGAATCATTGGATATTAACCCAAAATAGTCTCAAAACTCAGTCATGGTAAAGTATCAAAATTTAAAGTTTTATATGACTATTATGTGACCATTTATTTGTTATACTGCATTCAATCAACACATAAAATACACAACAAAGGTATTATCATGAATCGTGCTTATCTATTTACAACAGAAGAGAACTCAAGAGAAAATTTCAACCTTTTTTTATTACTTTCATCCATACATTTTGGACTTCATAGCTGCCTCATACTCTTTTTTTAATTATTTCTAACAAAACAAACAATTGGTCATTTTTTAAACGGTCTTCTGTGACTGATACATGACCAAGGTTGTGATAAACTCCCACAATTAAACACCAAATAACAAAAGGAAAACAATGTTAGGTTCACTCAATACCAAAAAGAAGTTACTTCTATTTCCAATTATCTTTCTAATAATTGTGATTTTAGCAGGAGCTATATACACCCATTGGAGCAATTTATCCAATGCAAGAAATGAAGCCGCCAGTAAAACTGAACACTTTCAAAGCGAAATGCTAAAAGGAAGAATCTCGGTTTATCAATTCTTACGATTACCCAATGCGACCAATGCACAAAAAGTTCGAGAGGATTTCTCAACCTTAGTTAAAGAGATTTCAAAATTCAAAGAGAGCTTAAGGGTAGAGAAAAATAGAATCTTAGCCAATGAAATCATTGAAAATGCCGAAAAATATGTTGAATTTTTTAATGCTTTTTCAGAACTAAGAATTAAAGATTTTGAAAATGGCATCAAAGATGAATCAGATGAAATCAAAAAAATCATTGCTCAAATGGTACAAGTTGGTTTAGTTGTAGGAATAAAACTTGAAGAAATCAATACCAGTGCAGTTACTTTAAGAGATGAAGCAAAAGCTTCTTTAAATACTATTTTAATGATAGTATCGGTTGTAGCCATACTACTTTTTACTGCTATCTCTTTATTTATAGCCCAAATTGTTGTCAATTCTTTGAATAACTTTAAAGAGGGGCTTCTTTCATTTTTTGCTTATTTAAACAGAGAAAAAGCACAAACTGAGTTACTTAAAATCAGTGGTAAAGATGAATTTGCACAAATGGCAAAAGTGGTCAATGAAAATATTATCCAAACTCAAAAAAACATAGAAGAAGATCGAAAACTCATTGATGAAACCATTGCAGTGTTAAGTGAATTTGAACAAGGTGACTTGTGCCAACGGTTGGATATGAACGTTTCAAATCCAGCGTTAATGCAGTTAAAAGATGTCTTAAATAAAATGGCGGATAATTTAGAAAATAATATTGACAATGTGTTGCATATTATTGAAGAGTATTCAGCCTATAAATATTTAAATAAAATCGATACCAAACATTTAAAAGAGCATTTATTAAAACTTGCCAGTGGAGTCAATGGTTTGGGAGATGCCATCACTCAAATGCTTTTAGAGAATAAAATCAATGGATTAACACTTGATGAGAGTTCAAATATTCTTTTAGAAAACGTGGATAAACTGAACGCCAGTTCCAATGAAGCGGCAAGTTCTTTAGAAGAAACCGCAGCTGCCTTAGAGCAAATTACCAGCAACATCCGACACAACACGGAAAATATTGCTCAAATGTCAAACTTCTCAAGCAATGTAACTGAATCTGCCAGAGAAGGTGAAAAACTTGCCAACCAAACTACAATTGCTATGGAAGAGATAGACAATCAAGTTATTGCGATTAATGAAGCCATTTCTGTCATTGACCAAATTGCATTTCAAACGAATATTTTAAGTTTAAATGCTGCCGTTGAAGCTGCAACTGCAGGCGAAGCCGGAAAAGGGTTTGCCGTTGTTGCTGCGGAAGTAAGAAACCTTGCTTCAAGAAGCGCAGAAGCCGCCAAAGAGATTAAAGCCTTAGTCGAACATGCCACAGCAAAAGCCAATGATGGTAAAAACATTGCGGGCAATATGATTGTGGGATACAAACAACTCAATGAAAATATCTCTAAAACGATTAACTTAATTTCTGATATTGAAGAAGCATCCAAAGAACAACTTTTAGGAATTGAACAAATCAACGATGCAGTAACCGCATTAGACCGACAAACTCAAGAAAATGCCATGGTCGCTTCTCAAACGCACGATGTGGCAGTTTTAACCGATGAAATTGCCAAACTGGTTGTAAGCGATGCAGATTCTAAACAATTTAGAGGTCGGGAAACGGCAAAAGCGAAACCTATGGTGGCATAACACATGAATGCTCTTGCCAATTCTTGTCCAACCAACAGAATAAAACCCAAGTTATTAAGAGAAGTTAAAACGGAAGCGTTGCTCGTTTTTATACGAACCACGTTAGAAGAGTTCTTTTATAAACTCGATGAGCAAGAAGTTCAATTTCAACTGGGCAGTGAAGAAGATGTGGAAACCATATCTTTAACACTGCGCACTTTATTGGAGCAACTGCAAGAAAGTGTCGTCAGCTCAACTTACTTAAGAAGCCTTATTGCGAATATACATAAAAACAGTACATTAAAAATAATCGCTAAAAGAGAAGAACCGTTAATGGTCTATTATGACAGTATTGTCAAAGGCTTAGAGATTCAATTACGCAATGGACAACACTGGATGCCCGAGTTAATGGTTCTTGCACTTTTGAGTGAATGGATAGTCGAAGAAGAAAAATCGGTTTTTTTATACTCTTTCTTAAAAGAGATTAACTATTTGGAGTTACTCACAATTTATGACAAAACAAAGCTGCATTTAAAAGATGAAAAAAGAGAGATAATTATGCATATGTACCGACTCTCTTCTGAGCTGATTCGACACTTAAAACAGAGTCATTACAAAATAAATAACAATAATTCCAAGAAAAAGAAAAGAAGAAAATAAAGGATAATAGAGAATCCACAATACACTTAGAATCCAAGGAGAAAACTGTTTTCTCAAGATAAACTAAATCAAACCCCTTTTAAAAGTACTTTCATCCAATTTGTTTTGGCTTTATTGTCTTGTGATTTAACATCAACGGGTTCTTTAATTGCCGTTGAGTGTTCGACCTCTATTTCTTCTTCAATAAGCTCTTCTTTTCCTTCTGCATTTATGATTGCTTCGATATTTTGAACGATTATTGGCTCTTCTTTTATTATCTCTTCTGGCTCTTCTTTTTTCTTAGCATGAACGTTGTAGATGTATTGTTGGTTTGGTTCTATTTGAATGGTGGTATCCACGTCAAAGTTAATCGCTCGATTGATTAAATCATCTTTATAAAAAGATATAAATTGTTGAAAAATATGAAAATCCACATATTTTTGATGTTTACCCGGATATTTGAGTCGATTGTGCTCAACGAGTGTATCGTATTGCTTTCGTGTATCATAAATGCCTTTGAAGACGGCGGTAATACTGTCAATATCTCGTAAGAGTATGTTTAGGGCAATAAATTGTGCGTATTCTCTTGGGAAAAGTTTGGTGATAATTCGCACATAATTTCTCTTTTGCAAATCTTCGCACCCAAGGGCTATGAGTTCTTTGATTTGTTCTTGAACAGGAATTAAATCCTCAAACCACTGCAAAATAAGTTTGGAGTTATCTTTAATGATGGATTCAAAATGACCTCGCCCAAAATAATTTGGCTTACTACTTTTAATTTTATTGCTGATTACATCCAATTTCTTCATAATGTCACCTTGTAGTAATAAATAAATTCAATTATTATACATCAAATCAAATTAATTCTCAATCGCTTCTTATGTTATTCGCATTGTATTTTGCAAAGATTTGTTATTTTTTAAGATTTTGCTATAATCCGTTTATTATATTCAAGGAAATCATCATCAAAGCATTTGAAACACTACAATTGTCACCCGAAATCATTAAAGCTCTACAAGAAGAAGGATACGAAACTCCTACTGATATTCAAAAAAAAGCCATCCCCATCGCCCTAAAACGAAAAGATGTTTTAGGCGTTGCCCAAAGTGGTACAGGAAAAACAGCTGCGTTTGTTTTGCCTATTTTGCAAAACTTAGCTTTGGATAAAAAAGAGTCTACTACAACCACACTACGAGCATTAATTATTGTACCCACACGTGAATTAGCAGCACAAGTAGCAAAAAACACATCTTTCTACGCCCGTTATTTAGATATTACCCAAGGCGTTGCCTTTGGTGGAGTCAGTGCCAAAGAACAAGCCAGTAAAATCCAAAAAGGTGTTGATATTTTAATCGCAACCCCAGGGCGATTATTGGAGTTATGCGAGAATAAAAGTATTGATTTAAAAAGTGTCAATACCCTAGTTTTAGATGAAGCCGACACCATGTTGGACATGGGATTTTTGCAAGACATTGAAAAAGTATTGCCACAAATCAGTCCCAATCGACAAACGATGATGTTCAGTGCGACACTCAATCAAAACATTAAAAAACTTGCCAAAGAGTTTTTAAATGAACCCGTGGTTATTGAAGTAAGCTCACAGCGTTCAAGTGTGGATATTATTGAACAACAAATTATCAAAGTAGATGATGAAAAAAAACTTGCCCTGCTC
>JBAYZM010000094.1:0-9000 GCA_041672515.1 Arcobacteraceae bacterium | reverse complement strand
TGTAAAACAAATTGGAATTGACGAAGATTATATTGGATTAGCAGTTGACGGTATGGATGCTTTAGGGCAATTAAAATCAACCAAATATGATTTAGTTTTAACCGATTGGAATATGCCAAAAATGAACGGCTTACAATTGGTAAAAAACTTAAGAACTCTTCCAAAATATGCGAACACTCCTATTTTAATGATTACAACAGAAGGTGGAAAATCTGAAGTTGTAACTGCGTTAAAAAGTGGCGTAAATAACTATATAGTTAAACCTTTTAGTGCAGAAACTCTAAAAGCAAAACTTGAACCTTTAATTAAAGATCTCGGTAAGAAGTAAAAAAGTTAACTCTTTTTTACTTCTATTTTTTTATTTCTTGTTGGCTTGTAGATACTCTTCTAGTATCTTTTCATTGACAATACCCACATATTTTTCAAACAAAAATCCCTCTTTTGAAAACAAAAAAGATTCTGGTATTTTCTTTACATCATTAAACATCTTAGCTGCCACAAAATTTTCCTCACCTAAGGTAATGGGAAATTTAATATTGTGTTTTTTAGCAAAGGCTAAAATCTCCTCTTTACTTTTATCTTTTTCATACAAAACACCCACGATTTGAAAAATATCGCCGTGCTCTTCATAGAGTTTATTAAACGTAGGAATCTCTTCAATACACGGTGGACACCATGTTGCAAAAAAGTTAATCAGTGTAATTTTTCCATTCAACTCTTTGGATACTAAAATATTATTTGAAAAACTTAATTCCATAGAACTGTCTTCTAATGTGGTTAAAGTAATACTTTTTTGCTCAGCAACAACCTCTTTTTTTTGTTCAATAACCTGTGCTTTTTTGGTTTGACTCTCTCCACACGCAGAGAAAAATAACAAAGAACTCAACGCTAAAAATAATACTTTTTTCATAGTTGCCCTTATTTGTAAATTTCAGCTTCAACTAAAGCATTTAAGGCTTTAAAACTCAAATCATCTAGCTTTTTACCGTTTACAAAAAAAGTAGGTGTTCCTGTAACTCCCAACTCTTTTGCATCTTGCATATCGATTTCCATCATTTCTACAAATTTTGGGTCATTCATATCTTCTCTTAACTTCGTAATATCCAAACCTTCAATTTGAACAATATAATTCCACAATAAATGTGGTTTTGGATTTCCATGTTCTCCCCAAATATTTTGAGAAGCAAACACCATATTTAAAGTCTCTTCATACTTACCTTGTTTTCTTGCTGCTTCTAAGATTTTAACGACCATTGGCGCATTTTTATGATTGGGCATATATCGCACAACCAGTTGAATCTCTTTATTATAATCGTGTAACACTTGTTTAACTGCCGGATGAAAAGCCGCACACGAACCGCATTCTGGGTCTAAAAACTCAACGACAATAACATTTTTTTCATTTTGACCAAATTTCATAGAATGTTCACGCACATAAGGAGCCGCATTAAGGTTAACACTGCTTATTTTTTCTTCTAGTTTTTTTGATTCTACAGTTTTATAGGCATAGGTTGCTGCAATAAATATAACAATGGCACTGACCAATGCAAAAACGACGACACTTTTATTTTTCATTTTCAATATTTCCTTTTTTTCTTAAAATTAATACCATTAAAATAGCCAAATAGGCTGTAAACGACAACAAGGGAATGGTAATAAAACCAAACCAATTCAAATAATCAACCGAACAAGGCACACCTTGCACACAAGGAGAAAGCGATTCTGGTATGATTTTAAACATGAGTAAATTATGATACACCGCAATAGCCAATCCAATAAGCACTAAAGGCAGTGCATATTGATACACTTTATCATCGGGATAGAGTAAATTCACAAGAAAAATTACTGCCAAAGGATACATAAAAATTCGTTGATACCAACAAAGGCTGCAAGGAATAAAATGCATGACCTCACTAAAAAAAAGACTTCCCAGTGTCGCTATTAGCGCTATGAGAAAAGCCCACGTTACAGTTTTTGTTTGATTCACAATGATCCCTTCATAAAATTTTGGTATTATAACCATATTATTGTGTAGTTTTTGTGAATCATTTTATTTTTCTAAGAATTTAAAATAATTGTAAATTTTGCACCCAAATAGCTTTTACCCTTGTATTCGTATTTGCTGTTTTCCACTTCAATGTTGCCGTTCATATGACGTGTTAATATCTCTTTGACCATATAAAGCCCCACTCCCGTTCCTTGGCTTTTATGTTTGGTTGTAAAATAAGGTTCAAAAACTCGATGAATATTCTCTTTTTGAATCCCCCCTGCATTGTCTTTTATTTCAATAATTATTTTTTCTTTATCTTCATAAGCATCAATAAAAAGTAATTTCTCTTCAGAATTTTCTAAAGCATCTTTGGCATTGTTTAAAATATTAATAAACACTTGAATTAACTCATTTTCAAAGGTTTCAATAACGATTTCTTCAATATTCTTAATAATTTTTATATCATTATTTCTGTGTTTAAAGCTTAAAAGTTTAAAAATCTTTTCAAACACATTGTTGAGTTTGACTTGCGATTTTGCTTTATCGGGTTTAAAAAAATCTCGAAAATCGTCAATGGTACTGGAGAGATATTGCGCACTTTTCATAATATCATCAAGGGCTTTGAGTTCACTCTCTTGCGTTGAGATATTAACCATCTTTTGGACTTTAACGCCACTTGCTAAAGAGGTTATCATACTTAAAGGTTGTCGCCATTGATGGGCAATATTACTTATCATTTCCCCCATAGAAGCCATCTTTGATTGTTGGTATAAAATTTTGTCTTTCTCTTTATTTTGCTCAATCTGTTTTAAAATCATGGTGTTGTATTGTAAAAAATAGTTTTTTAACAGTTGAGAAATATACAAACTAATCATGATTAAAATTATCGTAAATACCACACTTAACACAAAAATATTTTTCACGTGCTCTTTATTTTTAAGCGATAATTCTTGCTCTTTTTCACCAATTGTTTCATTCAGTTGCTTGTCATAAAAACCAGCCGCCAATGCCCACTCCCACTCTTGAAAACCCTTAATGTAAGTTGTTTTAACTTCAGGAAGTCCTGTTTGGGGCATAATGGTTCCTATATATGTAACAAAACCATCGCCATCTTTAGCAGTTTTTATAATTTCTTGCGTAATTTTAACACCGTTATTATCGGTTAAATTCAATCGATTTTGCCCGATATACTCTTTTTTAATATGCGATAAATACGTGCCATCGTATTTGACTATAAACAAATAGTTGTTTTTATTATTAAAGGTATCATTGATATATTTATTCAAAATTGCTTCTTGAAGCTTTTTCGTAAAATCATCCGTGTACTCCCCTGCTCCAATAACAAAATTTAACGGTTTAAAGGTTTTATAAAAACTCACTTTTCTATAAATATTCTTTTTATCGGTGGGTTTATACCAATAATATTCATCAAATCGTTCGGTGTTCTCTTTGATGGTTTGCGAAATTGTTTTAACAAATTCATAGCCAAAAGGGTCTTTAAAGTTTAAAAAGTTTTTCCCCTCAAATTCAGGATTGATGGGTTGTAAAATCTTAATTCCATCAATGTTATCAATAAAGTAATATCCTCTATTGTCATTAAATCGGATATTTCGTAGGGCATTTTTTATAATTGAAATAACCCGTTCATCGCCTTCGTGCTTATGTTGTTCATAAATATTTTCAACAATAGCATACGCTTCATAGACTCTTTGTTTGATATCATTTCTTAAATTCTCTTCAATACTGTTTTTTTGAATAATAAGATCGTTGTAGGCTAAATTCACCTCATTTTGCACCAACAGTTTTTGAGTCTCTTCAAAATTTGTTTTGACTTTTTGAATCTCTTTTTTAAAATGTATTTCATTTTGCCAATAAATAATCAAGTTGATTAATACTGCTAAAATGGATACAAAAATTAGGGGTGAATATTTAATAAAATTCAGAAGCTTTTTTTCATTATTTCTAAACAACGTTTTCCTTTAAATCACTCAAATATGAAACAATCAATTGTAACAAAAAGTATCTTTATTTTATCTCGTTTTAATTTCTTTAGAAAATAAAAAAAAATCATAAAAATTATTGATTTCTTTAGAAAATTTTTATTAAAATTCCTCAAAAAGATGTTACTATTCGTTTTTAATATTCTACAAAGGAAAAGTTATTGCGGTACATTATTCTTGGGCTTATACTAGCAGGGTTATTTCAAGTTTTTTTTTGGATAACAAGAGATCACAGAGTCACAATTCATGAAGACTCCTCCGATACAATTCAGTCACTTTCTTATGCTCCTTACACAGGATACGACAAAAAAGTTTTAGCACCCAAACAAATAGAGAATGATCTTGAAATTTTATCTACGTTAACCAATAAACTAAGAACGTACTCAACATACGATGCGTCTGTTCTTTTAGCCGTCGCTTCAAAAACACAAATGAAAGTCGATTTAGGACTTTGGCTCAGTGGCGATTATGACGCCAATAAACGTGAAATAGAAAAGGCACTGGAACTCTTACATTTGTATGGAGATACCATTGATTGTGTTATTGTAGGAAATGAAACCTTACTTCGAGATGACATCAATGAAGTCGAACTCATGGCGTATCTTCAACTTATCAAAGAACAAACTAAAAAGCCCGTAACCACGGCGGAAGTTTGGCATACTTGGGAAAAATATCCCCAATTAGCCAACAGTGTTGACTTTGTTACCGTTCACTTTTTACCCTATTGGGAAAAAATTCCTATTGAGAACTTCAATGATTATATTCTTAACCGTTATAACTCATTGCTTTCGATTTTCCCCAATAAAAAGATAAAAATTGGGGAAACGGGTTGGCCAAGTCATGGATACAATAACAACAATGCCATCCCTGGAATCAAAAATCAAGCCATTGCTATTCGTGGGTTTATTAACTTAGCCAATGAACTGAATATTGAATACAATATTATTGAAGCCTTTGATCAACCGTGGAAAGGGTACGATGAGGGAAATGTAGGACAATATTGGGGCGTGTTTAACTCAAATCGAGAACTCAAATTTAATTTAAGTGGCGATATTGAGATTAATCAACACTGGTTATACCAAATGATTGCTGCCATTTTAATTGGAGCTTTCCTTACTCTTTATGGTTTACGAAATCAACGACTTAATATTCTTCATGCCTCTGCATATGCCATTGCTGCACAAGGAATGGCGTTTGGTATTGTTATGGCAATTACCTATCCGTTTATAAACTATATGAACTTTGGAATGTGGATAATGTGGGGGATGGGGACATTTTTGATGATTCCATTGATTATTACGACATTAGCCAAAGCCAACGAACTCTTTAAATGCTCTATTGGAATTGCCCCAGAACGTTTAGTTCCGCTTGATTTAAAATCAGACAATATTCCTTTTGTTTCTATTCATGTACCAGCCTATAAAGAACAACCAGAAGTTTTAAAAGCAACACTACTAGCCCTTTCAAAACTTCAATACCCTAACTTTGAAGTATTAGTAGTCATTAATAATACTCCCGAAGAGTATTATTGGAAACCCATTCAAGAGTTATGTGAAGCATTAGGTGAACGATTTATTTTCTTAAATATAACCTGTACAGGATTTAAAGCCGGAGCTTTAAATGCAGCACTCGAACACACCAATAAAGAAGCTGAAATAATTGCCGTTATTGATGCCGATTATGTGGTTGAATCTCCTTGGTTAATTGATTTAGTACCACTTTTTGATGACCCTAAAGTGGCTATCATTCAAGCGCCACAAGACCACAGAGATGGCAATGAATCCATCGTAAAAGCTGCAATGAATGCCGAATATGCAGGTTTCTTCGATATTGGAATGATTGACAGAAATGAAGAAAATGCAATCGTTGTTCATGGAACGATGGTATTAGTACGTCTGAGTGCCATGATGGAAGTGGGTGGGTGGGGTACGGATACCATCGTTGAAGACAGTGAGTTAGGATTACGATTGTTTGAAGCAGGATATATTGCCCACTATACCAATAGACGATACGGTTATGGACTGTTACCCGATACCATTGAAGCGTTTAAAACGCAACGACACCGATGGGCGTATGGAGCCATACAAATTCTTAAGAAACATTGGAAAGAGTTTAAGCCCTCGTCAAAAACGTTAACCCCACGACAAAAAAATAAATTTATTGCAGGTTGGTTCTTTTGGTTAAGTGATGCTATGGGTCCAGTAATGGCAGTTATGAATATTATTTGGGTACCGGTTATTATTTTTGTAGGAGTAACTATTCCCACCATTCCATTAACTATTCCTATTATTACAGCATTTTTAGTCAATATTTTACACACATTTATTTTATACCGAATGAAAGTAAAAGCGAGCATTAAAAATACCATTTTAAGTTCAATTGCATCCATGAGTTTACAACTGATTATTTTCAAAGCCGTTTATGATGGTTTTGTGAAAGATGGTTTACCGTTTAAACGAACGCAAAAGGGTGGAAAAGCGAAGAAAACAAAAGACAATCCTATTAAATATGAAACCATTTTAGGAATCGCTTTATTGATCTCTTTTATCACCTTAATATTGACCAATTACACAGGAATAACAGAAATTTATGTTTTTGCTATTACTTTATTTATTCAAAGTATTCCGTATCTCTCAGCGATTGTTATGCGATATTTGGAACTTTATTCTATCAAAAAAGCCAATGCCACCGCAACTAATTAATTTTAGTTGCGTAAAGAATTTGCGGTTAAAAAAACATACTCTTTCCCCGTTAGTGTCACTTTAAACTTTTTTTGTTGCAAATACTTCTTGCAAAAATAAACATCTTTAAATAACAGCGTCATTTCACTGAAAGAATAATTGGGCATTTTTGCTCCATAAATCATCTCATTATCGCACCATCGGCAATTGGGAAAACCTAAAATAAGCGAACCTTTTTTATCCAAATAATTTTGTATGAGATTCATAAACGTTAATTTAAAATCCAAATTAGAACTTTGTAAGGTTCCAATGGAAATAATCAAATCAAATGTCCCTAAGTTAAGTTCTTCTAACGTATTGATATCGTGTGCATAAAATTTAAAATTTTCTTTGTCTTTAAATCGCTCTTGGGCTTTTTCAATGGCACTTTGGCAATAATCAATGCCAACAAACTCAATCGTGTCAATCGTATTAAAAACTTCTTCAATCACGGCAAACTCATCGCCACTATTAATTCCTAAATTTAAGATTCGAGTTTTTTTTTCTGCTCTTGCTAATTTTAAGGCATGAATATAAGGAACAACAAACGTAGGTTCTGCATTTTTATTAATGGTTGCAAACAAAGAATCTTTGCCGTATTTTTCACTGCTGTTTTCTAAACTGGCATGAAAACTGTTGGTCGTATTTAATTTTTTAAAACCAATTCTAACTTTGTGATTCTCTAAAATCAAAGGTGTTGTCATGGTACAAAGAAGTATTTCAGCTAAATTAGTCACTGCTTTATAGCCTTTAAAAGGAATATAAAAAGAAATTTCTTCTTTCATATCGGGATTTATAATATCAAAATAAACGATTTCATTAAAATCAATCAACGCAATCTCTTCTTTTAATATCTCATAAATTTCATAAACTGTTTCGTGGGTAAATATTTTCATAAATGCAAGTATAGTCAAGTTATGATTAATCTGTAAATAAGCCATTTTTTTTATTATTTTGTAACAATACTTTAATAATAATAAAGATAATATATTAACTATTATAATTTAGGAGATACATGATATTCCGAAGTGAAAAGCAACTGATTAAAATTATCAAATTTACGCCTTCCGTTTTTATTATTCTCATCTCTTTATTACTCATTGCTATTTTATTTTTTGAAAACAAAAAAACATTTGAAAAAGAGAAACGTGCTATTGAGCAAGAGTTTATTCAAAAAAACAAACAACTCATCAAAGAAGAAGTGGATTCGGTTTATAACTACATTATAAATGAACAAAAAAACACACACAAAGAGTTAGAAAATTCTCTAAAGGAAGCACTAAACAATGCCCATTCCATTGCATATTCTTTGTATATTAATAATCTTGATAAACCTAAAAAAGAGGTTGAAGTACTCATTACTGATGCCTTACGTCATATTACATTTAATAAAGGTCGAGGCTATTTTTTTATCTATGAAAAAAGTGGAAGAAATGTTATGTTGCCCTATTCTCCACACTTAGAAGGAAAAGATTTTATCAATCATCAAGATGCTAAGGGAACGTATATTATTCAAGAAGTCATTGAACTCTTAAAACACACCGATGAAACTTTTTATGAATGGTATTGGTTTAAACCCAATGACACCGTCCAACAACGTAAAAAAGTCGGGTATTACAGAAATTTTGAACCGCTTGATTGGTTTATTGGCACGGGTGAATACATTGAAGACTTTGAAAAAGAGGTACAACAAAGAATTTTAAGCAATATTAACCAAATTCGTTATGGCGAAAATGGCTATATTTTTGTTATTGACTATGACTCCATATATCTTAGTCATATTCGACAAAAATATATCGGACAAAATGCTGTTGCCAATAACGATACCGTTGATATCAAAAAAGTCATTGATGATTTAATCACACTGGCGAAAAGAGGGGAAGGATATTACAGCTATATTCAAAATAAAAAACCCGATAATAATCTGCCGGTTAAGAAAATCAGTTATGTCAAAGGATTAGAAAATTGGTCGTGGATGATAGGTTCTGGATTTTACGTTGACGATGTCAATAATGATGTCGAAAAACGTAAATCGCAACTCAATGAAGATTTTAAAAATTATATGAGCAACACCATTCAAATTGCTCTTTTTTTAACCTTTATTTTGCTGTTGTTCTCTGTGTATTTTTCTGATTTACTGCAAAAAAAGTTTCTCAAATACAAAACTGAAATCAATCAACACATACAAAATAATGAAAAACAACAAACCCTGTTATCGCAACAATCTAAAATGGCTGCCATGGGTGAAATGATTGGTAATATTGCCCACCAATGGCGACAACCTCTTTCA
>JBAYZM010000093.1:0-9016 GCA_041672515.1 Arcobacteraceae bacterium | reverse complement strand
CTCAAAATCCATATCCAGTTCATTTAACGCATTCAAGCCGTTTTTGATTTTTGGACTGACAATAAAAATAAAAAAATCGATTTTATCTTTCAAATGGTTCAATAACGTGTAGGTTCCTTCAACCATAATCAATTTATAATCCAAAAGTTTAAACAAATCGTTGCTTATGATGACTTCACGGTTTAAAATTTTAAACAAAGGGATGGTTCTGTCAAAATCATGTCGATTCGAGTAAATAAAGACGTTAGGAGCCTTTCCTGCGACATATCGAGCATCGAGTGTTGGTCTGTCAATTCTAACAGTATTTCCGCCAATTAGAAGTAAATCTATCTTATCACGTAACGTATGTACATACGCTTGAGCATGATTGGAAGATATTTTTCCATTGATTGAACCATTAAGCGTTTGTGCCATTTTATAAAAGATACAACTCTTTTTTTGCCATGTTAAAAACGGTAAAAGTAACTTATTTCCCTCTTCTTCTAAAACACCCAAAGTGCATTCAATATCAGCTTCTTTTAGCGCTTCTACGCCGCCACTGGCAATTTTATTATTGTCTTTTACACTTATGATAAGACGTTTGGGCTTAAGTTGCTTTAATAGATTGGCACAAGCGGGTGTTTTACCGATGTGGTTGCAAGGTTCTAGTGTGATGAAGATTTCACAATCATGAAAGAAATTATTATGATACGCCATTAAATATTCATGAATTTTAAAGGCATCATTCATGGCTTTTAAACTGTCATTGGGGTATTTTTTTATGAATGCCGCTTTAAGAGCATTGACTTCAGCATGGGGTTTTCCCACAGCTTTGTGGGCTTCTATGGAGAGAATTTCTCCATTTTTTACAACGACACAGCCAACTGCTGGATTGGGATAGGTTAAGAGTTGATATTTCCAAGCTTCATCAATGGCTAACTTCATATAAAAGTTATCATTGATTAGCATTTAGTTTTTACCACTCATAGTAAGTAGATGCCGATGAAATTTTATCGTAAGTAATGATTTCTTCACCCTGAGCTATTTGTACAACTATTTCATTCTCATTGGCACTCAGAAGTTTTCCTTCTAATATATTTTTCTCAAAATCTTTAATTCGGATATTTTCACCAATTGAAGCTTTGAAGTGCGCTGCTCGTTTTAATTTTCGCTCAATTCCAGGTGAGCTTACTTCTAAATTGTATTTTCCATTCATTGGCTCATGAATATCTAAAAGTGGCGAGATTTGTCGTGAAACTTCAGCACACTTATCCAGTGAAATACCATTGGCGGAAGTGATATAAATTCTATAGATATTCATATCATTCTCTTTTAGGTTAACCACATCATAAAGGCTAACACCACACCCCTCAACTGCAATTTGAATGGACTCTTCTAATGTCATGGTTACTCCTTGTTGTTTTGTGCTATTTTGGCAAACAACGATTCAATATTCATACTGTTTTCCAAAGAATCATCTGCAATAAATTTAAAATTGGGGCATTTGTACCAACCTGTACTTGCCAGTACATACGACTTAATTCGTCCCGATGCTTTAAACAACAACGTGTCTATGATTTTGAGCTCTTCTTTATTGTAATCACTTCCATCAAAATAAACAGTGGCATCGTATTTACCATTTTTACAGTAAACGCCAGTAATAGGTAAGGCATTGATTCGGCTATCACTTAATGTTGCTAATGCCTCAGGCACTAACTCCATTAAAAGTGATTCCGTTCGTTGTAGATTAATACTTTTCATTCAGATACACTATTAAATAGAGACTTTCTCTTCAATTTGAATAAAGGTTTCAATAAAATCGCCTACTTTAATATCATTGAATTTTTCAAACATAATACCACACTCATATCCATTGGCAACCTCTTTGGCATCATCTTTAAATCGTTTTAATGATGATATTTTACCCGTATATGTAACAATACCGTCTCGAATAATACGTGCATGTCCACCTCGAATGACTTTTCCATCGGTGACTAAACATCCCGCAACCGTTCCAACTTTAGGAACAACGAAAGTATCTCTTACTTCTGCTTGACCAGTGTTTTCTTCTCGAATAATTGCACTCATCATACCACTTAATGTACCTTTAATATCATCAATTAAGTCATAAATGATTGAATAAGTATTAATCGTAATTCCATCGGCTTTTGCTTTTTGTTTAATGGTACCCGTAGGTCGTACATTAAATCCTAAGATAATACAATTATCACTTGCGCCTGCTAAAACTAAGTCTGATTCACTGATACCACCAACGGCTGCATGAATAACTTTTACTTTTACTTCTTCATTGGCAATTTGCTCTAAGGCACCTTTAATGGCTTCAAGTGAACCACCCACATCGGTTTTAATAATGACAGGAAGTTGTTTGATTTTTCCTTCTGCAATTAATCCACTCATCTCTTCTAATGAAACTTTAGTTGATCGTGATAACTCTTTAGCTCGTGCGTGTTCTGCTCTCGTTGTTGCAATGTCTCTGGCTTCTTTTTCGCTGTCTTGTACAACCATAAATGAACCACTTGTAGGAACATCATTAAGCCCTAAGATATTTCCTGTTTCAGAAAGTCCTAACTCTTTAACAGGTTGTCCTAAGTCATTCGTAATGGCTTTGACTCTTCCATACGTTGTATCACAAACAATGTTGTCTCCAACTCTTAGTGTTCCATTTTGTACAATAACAGTAGCAACAGGACCTCTTCCTTTTTCAAGTGTGGCTTCAACAACCACTGATTTTGCTTTGGCTGTTGGGTCAGCTTTGAGTTCTAATAGCTCTGCTTGGATAAGGACATTTTCAAGTAATGCATCAATACCCTCACCTGATTTAGCAGAAACACCAATAAACTCAATATCTCCACCCCAATCTACTGGACTCATTCCTTGTTCCGCCATTTGGGCTTTTACCATATCAATGTTTGCAGATTCTTTATCAATTTTATTCATCGCAACAATAATTGGACAACCGCTGGCTTTGGCATGAGCAATAACTTCCACTGTTTGTGGTTTAACTCCATCATCTGCAGCCACAACAATAATAACGATATCGGTAACAGCAGCACCTCGTGAACGCATTGCACTAAATGCGGCGTGTCCTGGAGTATCGACAAACGTAATTTTTTGTCCATGTTGCTCAATGGTGTAGGCTGAAATGTGTTGTGTAATTCCACCGGCTTCACTTGAAGCAACTTTAGAACTTCTAATTTTGTCCAACAATGATGTTTTACCGTGGTCAACGTGTCCCATGATAGTTACAACCGGTGGTCGTGTTACATAACTTGCTTTATCAATCTCTTCATCGTGATAATCACCCACATAGTTTACATCTTCTAAGGCATCTCGTACAGTAACTTCAATACCAAACTCTTCCCCTAAGATTTCCAATTCATCTTGTTTTAGAAAGTCATTTTTAGTAACTAACATTCCTAAACTAAATAATACTGTAATAACCTCAGCCGCACTTTTTCCACACGCTTCTGCAAATTCATAAACTCGAATATCTTCAGGAATCGTTACTGCTGTAATTTCAACTTCTTCTTGAGTTCGTGCAATTCTTTTCTTTCTTTTTCCTCGTTTTAATCCTTGAGGTCTGTTTCCAAAAGCACTTGGTTTAGTTGTTTTAATAACTTTTTGTTTTTTCTCATCTTCTAAAATTTTTGGTTCATCGAAGTTGTCCATATCCAACAATACAACCTCTTCCCCCAATAATGAATTATCGCTGCTTGGAAAATCATCACTCACATCCCGAGCTACTTCAATCACTTTTCCATGTTCATGTGCTTTAGGAGGAACTCTCTTTTTCTCTTTTTTGGCTTTATTAAATCGGCTTTCATCTGATTGAAAGGCATCATCATCATTTGAAACATTACCCAAAATCTCACTGAGCGATTTCATTTTTTTCTTACCAGCAGTGTTATCACTGTTGTTATTAAAACTATTAAAGTGCGAGTGAGTAGGAGCTTGTACGCGCTCTTCTACTTCGTCTTCTTTAGGTTGTTTTTTCTTAACAATTTTTAATCCTCTTCTTTTAGGAATAATTCTGCCAGAAGCATTTTGTTCATCATCTTCACTGGTTTCAAGGCTTTGAGATATTTCTTCAACTTTTGGGATAATAGGTTTTGGTGTAGTTTTAATAATAGCAACGGCTGATGGTTTTTTAGCTTCAACTCTTTTTAACGTTGATTCTTTTGAGTCTGTCACTTCTTCATTTTCTACTTTAACTTCACTTAGTGACACTTTTTCTTCTTTTGCTGCTACAACGACTATTTCTTCTGCTTTTTTCTCAACCACTTTTTGAATTACTGGTTTTGCAGGTAATTTATCGCTTGTACCGCTTAGCAAGTATTTCGCTATCTCTTCAGCATCTTCAAATGAAACGGTACTTTGAGGAGATTTCAGCTCTATATTTAAATCTTTTGCCTTGGCTATTACCTCAGTACTGGTTGAACCTGTTTCATCAGCGATTTCATAAACTCTTACACTATCTGACATGTGTTAATATCTCCTTAAGTTGAATGATGTACTCATCTTTGTTTTTACAAACTCTAAAAAGCGTTTGTTCAAGTTTTTTTTTGTTTTTATTTTCAGTGAGTGTATGTTCTATACACTCTTTACAAATATAAAAACTTCTACCATAATTCGTAAATGGCACAAGTTTTTTATTTTCATCGCATTGCAACCTCAGCAGTTGTTTTTGAGAAATTTTGCTTCTACAACCTATACACATTCTTAAAGGTTTTTCTAAACAAGCCAATATTATACCTACTATTTACTTAAATTTGTTATTAATACTCTATTTTGACGCCATTGTTGTCAAAAGGAGTGGTAAAAACTTTAAAATGAGGAAACTTTTCTCTCAGAACCGTTTCAAGATGTTTTGATTCTTGCTTATAACTCACACTAAATAAAGTTGAACCCGAACCTGAAAGTGTACTCATTAATGCCCCATTTTTTAATGCAATCTTTTGAACTTCAAACAGTTCAGGCATCTGCTTCATTCTGTAATATTGATGAAATCTGTCTTGAGAAGCTGTTTTAAGCAACTCCCAATTTTCACTAAAAAATGCTGCAGTTAACAAAGAAGAACGAGAAAGATTAAATATGGCATCTTCTTTTGAATATTTGTACGGCAATGTTTTTCTTGAAAGTTGTGTTGAAATAGGTCGATTCGGAATCACCACCACACAAACTAAATGCTTTGGCATCTCTTTTTTAATATGCAACACTTCATTGTCTTGTACCGTTGCAACGGTAAATCCACCCATAACAGCTGGTGTGATATTATCTGGATGACTTTCATACGCTAATGCTAAGTTGAGCAATTTCTCTTTGCTTAAAGCAAGCCCCTCAATGGCATAAGCTGAAGCAATGGCACTGACAATAACAGCAGACGATGAGCCTAATCCTCTTGATAGAGGAATTTCATTGATAAATTCAAATCTAAAAAATTGTTTTTTTGTACTTAAATTATTGTAAAAATCATTAAAAATAGACAAAAACATATTGTTGTCTTTTAAAATAGGATTATTGGCACCTTCTCCTTTTAAAGAGACACTGTGAAATTTTGAGGGTTTAATGATGACTTGATTTTTTATGCCAACTGCAATACCTAAGGTATCAAATCCGGGTCCTAAATTTGCACTGGTCGCTGGTACTGTAACTTTCACTTCATTTTTCCTTTTAAACTGCGGGTAAATTATATTGGGGCAGATTATCTATTGTAAAAATAGTTTCATCTAAAATATTCGGTAATTCAAAATCGTATAACTTTTCATTTTCATTGATAAAATCAATCTCGATACTGCCACTGTTATTTATAAAATATTTTTTTCCTAATGCTTTAATCGGCGAGTTTTGATTAAAATAAAATCCACTGGTTGCAAATAATTCAATATTTTTTACAATACAAATGGTTTTTAAAAAAACATACGCCACTTTTATTGCCATATAACTGCCGGGAGAATTAACATAAAAAACTCGTTTTAACGTATACTCATCTTCTATTTCAGAAAATATTTTCGGTATTATATCAGATGATTTGCCATCTTGGGTAAAAGTTTTGATTAATTTCTTATCTTCATATAAACCAATTAAAATTGGATTGGCAACACTAATAATGAGGATATCCATTGCCCAACTTTATTGTGCTTGCGCATACGCAATTTCAAACACTCTGCTCTCTTCTTCTGCCGTATCTAAATCAACAATTTCATAATTTTCAGGGCTTTCAAACAATTTTTTTGTCAATAAATGATTTAAGTGATGACTTCCTGCATGCGCATTGTATTCACCTATGAGAGTATAACCCAAAAGCGCCATATCACCGATGGCATCTAAGATTTTATGACGTACAAACTCATTTTCATATCGTAGCCCTTCAGGGTTTAAGATTTTATTATCATCTAATACAATGGCATTTTCTAAACTGCCACCTTGGGCTAAACCAATGCTTCGTAAATATTGTACTTCATGTAAAAATCCAAATGTTCTTGCGCGACTGATGTTCTCTTTGTATTCTGCAATGGAGTAATCAAAACGATACTCTTGTTCTCCAATAACCGGATGTTCAAAATTGATTGAAAAATCATACACAATATGAGAAGAAGGTTTTAGACTCACTTTTTTACCCTCTGGTGTTGATACTTCTACGGCTTTTTTGACTTTAATGGCTTTTTTGGAAGCCTCTTGTTCTAAGATGCCTGCTTCATCAATTAACATGCAATATCCACTGCTGCTTCCATCTAAAACAGGCACTTCATCGTTGTCCAAAATGACTCTTAAATTATCAATTCCATACGCATACACAGCCGAAAGCAGATGCTCAATCGTTGAAATAACGACACCATCTTTTCCAATAACTGTTGCCATTTTCGTATCAACCACGTTTTCTATTTTTAAAGGAATCGTAATCCCTTCATCTTTTCGGTAAAAGACAATCCCCATATTTTCTTCTAAAGGTTCCAGTTTCATTTGAACGGGTACGCCTTTATGAAGACCAATTCCTACTATTTCAATTGATTTTTTTATTGTTCTTTGTTTCATTTGGTGTCAATTACCTTTTTTGCCTCAGCTAAAATATCTGTAATTCTTGTTTTAATCCAATTGTGATCCATCCACTCTAAAGGATTGACTTCAATACCTTGAACTAAAACACCAAAATGCACATGATCGCCTAACACAGCTCCGCTCGTACCTGTATTGGCAATAGTCTCTCCTGCTGCAACTTCATCTCCAAGATTCACCCGAGTACTGCTGGTATGTCCGTACAATGTGGCCAGTCCCATTTTATGGTCCAATATTAACGTATTTCCATAAATACCAATGTATTTATTGGCAATCACTCGCCCCTTATTGGTTGTTTTAATCGGTGCTTGTTTGACACTTGCCCAATCTACACCCAAATGCCATGCTTCATCAATTTTTTCATTGTTAAAATGATAGTGTCGTCGTTCGGCAAATCCTGCTGCGGTTCTTGAGTTTTCAAGTCGTTGAAAAGGTTTGATTTCAAAAGAAGAAATCATACTTCTGTCCATATATTTTCGGCTGTCATCTTTAATTGTTTTAACATTTTGTTCTCGTAAAATTCGGTTAGAAGCAATAAAAATATCCACTAAATTATTGGGGACTTGCATGGCACTTTGTTCAAGAACGGAAGCACTGACATTTTGAATAAACTGTTCATTGATATTTATTTGGTCTACTTTCTCAGCCAATGGTCGAATATATAACGGTATTTTTGTTTTGGTCACATTGCCAGCTTTATCCGTTGCGATTAAAGAGACCTGTTCAAAACTCTGAATATTTACACCCCATGCAATTAAAGAGACATAGTGATTGGGTTTATAAAAAGGGGTTAATGCAAAAATTTCTTCATCGTTGTTAAAACTAATGTACGCACTCTCTAAATTTTCATCTTCTACATGCACAACTGCCAAGGCACTTCCGCCTTTATTAATCGCCAATGAATTGGCAACCACATTTGCTATGGGTTTTTTTGTATCAATTTTGATGTTAAATATAATTTCAGCTTCATTGCCTGCAAAAAAATTCCATTGGCTGCTATCAACTGCGGTGACAACCAATTGAACATCACTGGCTTTAAAAAACAAATCCAATGCAGGAGGCGCTAAAGTTAAACTCAAATCTTTTACCGGCACAGGTAAAACTTCTGTTTTTAAAACCTTCTCATTATCCCCTGCTTTAAAAACGACTTTATAATATTTTATGCCACTTTGATCGCTTAGATCAAGTTTTAATTCATCTTTTAAATTCCAATACTCTTTATTTTTTAGAACCACTTGCGGTGCATTCTTTTCAAACTGTGGAGAAAAATAGACATATCCCCCAAGAGTACATAATCCAACAAAAACAACTAAAAATACTATTTGTAAAACGTTACTTTTTCTTCTCATTATTTATAATTTCCTTTAATACTAATTTTTTTGCTTCAAATACATCCCCACATTCGATGGAACATCCCGCGGCATTCACATGCCCTCCTCCACCAAAAATTGTAGCAATCTTTGAAACATCTATATTCTCTTTTGAACGAAAAGAGACACGCACTTTTCCATGAGAAACTCTAAAATAAATGGCTATTCTAACCACACAAATATTTAAGACCATATTTAAAGCCACTTCGGTTTCAAGCAGTTTTGCTCCCGTTTGTTCAAACCATAAAGGCTCGGCATAAATAGTAGCAATTTCACCTTCATTGTGAAGTTCTAAACTGTTGAATATTTTTGGCAAAATTCTGTATTTTGCTAACGAATCTCTTCGTATTAATTTATCGGCAATATGCGCAGGATGCGCTCCACACTTGACTAAAAAATTGATTTTATCGTAGGTAAATTCATCGCATCGGTTCACGGTAAATGCCAAAGAATCATCATAGATTCCAACATACAAAGCAGTTGCAGTGTTTTGGGTGATATACAATCCGTTAAATTTAAAAAAATCGTAAATCACTTCCGATGTGGATGATTTATAATAATCAACAATATTGATTGTACCAAAATTGTCATTA